>MTKS01000023.1 GCA_004028495.1 Candidatus Electrothrix marina | reverse complement strand
GCTGACCGCTGGCTGAATCCAGGTTACCGGTGGGCTCATCTGCCAGTAAAAGAACAGGCTGCATGATAAGTGCCCTGGCCAGGGCCACCCGCTGCTGCTCCCCGCCGGACAGCTCGCCGCTGCGGTGTGTGATCCGATGCCCCAACCCGACCTGCTTCAGCAGCCGGTGCGCATCCTCCTCCAGCTTTTTCACAGGCAGACCGGCGATCAAGCCGGGCATCATCACATTCTCCAACGCAGAAAATTCGGGGAGCAGATAATGAAACTGAAAGATAAAGCCGATGTTTTTATTTCTATGCGCTGCCAACTGATTTTCCGAAAACTCGTTCAATCCCTGCCCGTCAAACCAGATTTCTCCCTTGTCCGGTATATCCAGACTGCCGAGGATCTGCAACAGGGTGGTTTTTCCTGATCCGGAAGCACCGACAACAGCCAACATCTCACCGGGCGTAATTTCCAGGTTGACCCGGCGTAAAACCTGAACCGGATTTTCCTTTGTGCCGTAGCTCTTATGGATATTGACGGCCTGGAGGAGAACAGATTTTGTTTCTATATGTTCTGTATGCATAACATGTTTGGGGCTTCCCAAAAAATAAAAACTTCTTTTTCGTCACCGGGCCGTAGGGGCAGATCCCCGTGTCTGCCCGATATAAAAGGGCGAACACAGGGGTTCATCCCTACAGCAGCTACCGCCCCTTTACTCATAGGTCAGGGCATCGGCAGGTCGGATCCTGGATGCCTTCCAAGAAGGATAAAGGGTTGCGAGCAGGGTGATCAGGACGGCGACAATCGCGACGACTATTATATCATCAGGCACCACCTTGATGGGCAGGGTGGACATGGGATAGACATTGCTGGGCAGTTCAATAATCTTATAGCGTTTAAGCAGGGAACAGAGCCCCAGTCCTGCTCCGACTCCGAGCACTGTGCCGGTAAAACCGATCACTGCTCCCTGATAGAAAAAGATACGCATAATGGAACCGGTGCTGGCTCCCATAGACTTGAGAATGGCGATATCCTTATTTTTTTCCATCACCACCATGACCAGGGCACTGATAATGTTCAAGGAGGCCACGAGAATAATGAGCGCCAAGGCGATAAAGATACCGACCTTTTCCAGCTTCAAGGCGGCAAAAAGATTCTGATTGGCCTGTTTCCAGTCCCGTACCAAATAGGAGGGGCCGATATGCTCCCGCACTGCCGCAGCCACGGCATCCGCCTTATCAATCTCCTTCACCCGCAGCTCAAGACTTTGCACGCCGTCGTTGTCAATCCCGACAAGCCGCCGAGCGGTTTCTAAAGTGACAAATCCGATGGTAGAGTCGTACTCATACATGCCCGTGGCAAAAATCCCGCCGACCACACAGGTCTGCACCTTGGGCAGCACGCCCATAGGAGTCAGAGTCCCATTGGGTGAGAGCAGCCGGATTTTCCAACCCATATCCACCCGCAATTGGGTTGCCAGTTCCCGACCGAGAAAAATCAGGGGGAGACCGGAATCATCAGCCAAATCAATCAGCCTGCCGCTGACCATTTTGGATTCCAGGGTAAGGACCTTACCCGCAGTCGCAGGATCAATGCCGCGAATCGCTATCCCGGAGGAATACTGCCCCGAGGTGATCAGAGCCTGGCCGTAAATATTCGGAGTTGAGGCCTGAACACCGTTTACCGCCTCAACATCCGCTTGCAGCTGAGCAGGATCAGCTATCCCGCTGCCCGGACGATGAATCATGACATGGGCGTTGATACCGATAATCTGGTCCCGCAGGCCCTCGGTAAAACCGGTATAGACCGAGAGCACAACGATCAGAGCCATCACGCCGACAGCAACCCCGAGCACGGAGATAACCGAGATCAGGGAAATAAATTTCTGTTTGCGCTTGGCCCGCAAATAGCGGAAGCTGACAAAACGTTCAAAGGACATGGGCGGTTAGGTTAAGGTAATGGAGCTTGGGTTATTATAGAATTTTTCTTTTCTGAAATATCAGCTGTCATAGTCGATTGCCGCAGGAAAATCAGGAAAGAGAAGCGAGTCCTCTCTTTCCGCTCCCGGCACATAAAACCGGAGATGTCCCTGCCGATCACACATCCATACTTCCTTGGCACCGTTTGCAAAATACAGGCTTCTCTTGTCTTCCATCTCTTCAGCGGTATTACTTGTGGACAGGACTTCAATGCAGACTTCAGGAGCTACGGAACACTCAACCTCATCTTTGATTCGCTGAAAAGTCTCTGCTGATACCCAAGCCACATCGGCTATTTTTGTCCCCTGATGCGTACGGACAGCGCATTCGGTAAGGACTTTTCCATCCTTGCGTTCCGCTTTGAGCAAAGCGGCTATTTCTCCCTGAAAAACCGAATGGTACACTTTTACCGGGGTCATGATCAGTTGTCCCTGTCTGTTCAATTCAATCTTAAAAGATAAGTTCCTCAACTCCGGATGCTCGCATACTTCCTGCCAATTCATAATACTCCTCGCCTGCCTGAAAATTATCTGCCATTCATTTGCTGAGCATAGAAGCCTTTTTATCGCGACACTGACTCAAGCCTTCAGCTCAACCATTGCGGACAAAATACCGAGAATTTCGCGCAGCTCCTTGATTCCGTAATCATCAAGATCAATATGCACATCCTGGCCTTTCAGTTTAAGAAATCTCCAGAGATTACCAGAGGTAATAACCCCGTAACTTTTATCAATGCTTTCGCCTTCCCGCTCGTTGAAAATCCCGGCTGCAATCATCTCGGCGATACATTGGCCCAGTCCGCTCATAATATTCTCATTTTTTGCTTCGACAATCATCACGATAGGCGAACGAACATACAGCTGTTCTGATGAACGGCTGAGAAGAAAATCACAAAAACCGTTCAGATCCTTGTCTCGATCAACAGTCAGCTCAACCCCGGAAAAAAGACTCAGGTCTCCCTTATGCTGTTTTTTGATCTCAACCAGAATCGGGGCGATAATAAGCTCGGAACGGGCTTTTTCTGTATTGATTGAGGCTGCCAGCGGAACATTTCCCTTGAGCGTTTCAAGAAGATGCGAACTTGCCTCTTTTTGAGGAAGACCGGAAAACAATCCTGTTGTTTCATACAGCTGGACTTGAAAAACCTCTTGTACCTTTTTTACGGTAAAGTCGCTGTAGGGCATGGTATTACTCCGAATGGCTTAGAAATTTTGTTTACGGTCGGTACAGAAAACATGTTTATATTTCAGACAGTGGGCTTTAGGCCGGTTTACTATGAGTTACCCAGTTCAGTCTGCATGATTCTGATGTCCTCTATACTCAAGTCCGTCATGGCGGCTATGCTTTGTACATTCAACCCGCCTGTCTTCAGAAGGTTTCGGGCTATCTGCATCGCCTTTTTCTTTTCGCCTTCTTTTATTCCTTCCAATTTTCCCTCAAGCAGGCCTTCCTTTCGTCCTTCCAGAACTGCGGCGGTATAGGAAGTCTCAAACATACTGGCTTGGTAATGGAGATTATCCCGGTATCGTTCATAGGTCCGGCGCTCATGTTCTGGAAGCTTCATAATATCCAGCTCGCGCTTGGCCTTTTCCAACCCTTTTGCCCGGAACTCCTCTTTAATTTCCTCATTTTTAAGAAAATATATCCACTCGTCCAGACTGTCCTTGGCAATATTATCAAAGCTGTTGATCTTGATAAGGTAGTATTCCGGGAATATCTGATGCGCCTCCTTCTTCCGGTACAGGGTTTTCTGACTTTCTGAGAGCTGAAGAATATCCTGATTATGAATCCCCAGAAAAGAGGTTGAACCGTGATAGACGTAATCGCTTCCCTGGCCAAGATTAAAATAGAGAATATTAACGGAAATCACCTTGGTCACAGAGGAATACGGATCGCCCTCACTGAGGTGCTCGGTGATGACTTTGGCAGTACTGAAGAGAATACGTTGGAGGTAATCAAGCTCCCGGTCATACTGTACCTCAATAATGACCAGCTCATTGTCCTGATTTCTGACCTTCAAATCCACCCGGTTAAATTTGTCCTGTTGTTCCTCCTTATTGCTTTCGCTTTCCAGAATCTCCAGGATGTGGATGTCATCTTTCAGGAGTTCGCTGAGGAAACCTTCCAGGATGTCAAAGTTGGCCTTGCTCCGCAGGAGCTTTTTCATGGCCCAGTCAAAACTGACGAGTTTTCGGGTTGGCATGTTAATTCTCTGTGTTTTTTCCTGACCGACAAATGAGCCATAACTCTTTGCCGTTACGGTTTCATCCTTCTAAACGCAGCAATATAGTCTCTGATTTCAGGATCAATCTTGTCATCATCGGCAATCTTACGTGCCAGGGCCAAACGATAATCCGTTGCATCCTCCTGCTTTTTTCCCAACAACTGTAAACGCTTGAGAATGGCTTTACCGTTCAGGATTCGATTCACTTGCCGCCATTGTTTGACAGGATCGTCATTTTCATCGCCAGCAAAACAAACGGCCTTGTCGAGCTTCTCATCCAGCTCTGCCGAATCAACGCCCTTCTTTTCCAAACTGGTTCGCAGCTCCTGAGAAGTCCCTGTGAAACCGGCCATACTGTCGCTAACCTTTTTCATTTTCTTCATATGGCAGCAGGCATCAGCAGCGGTGAGCATTGTAAACAAAGAAATCTCTTCGGAAGAAAGGGGGATTGGTGCTGGCCGTTCCTGTGCTCGACCGAATCGGTCTGCCTTGACTGAGGCAATAATATCCGGTTCCACCAGCAGATAATTTTCTATTTCCCAACGACTGAGCACCTTAATGTTCTCGCCATAGGGCTGACAAGCCCTGAAATCAGTATCATCCTGTTCCCACCAGCATTCCCAATGACAATCTTTCAGCAAAACATCCCGGTCAACCAACCCAACACTCTTTATGCCCTTTTCCTCGTCATCAGTAACTTTTCTGATAACCTGATTGCAGCCGCCTCCCTGCCCTTCTTCACCGGCAGAACGAAACTCCAGATTTTCATCATAGAACCAGCGATCTCCAATAATCAGCCTGTCTTCTTCTGATTCCAGATAAATAACAATCCGATTGAGATAGGATTTTTCAGCAAATTCTGTTGCAGATTTATCCTTGAAGGCCGTCATGATCGCACATTACTCCATATTCTCTTCTATGATCTCACCACCTTTGCGCAGGCCCTTTTCCTTATGCTCAAAACCGAAGGCTCGTAGCATTTCTATAGAATGGGTGGCAAGAATAATGGTGATCCCTGGATGCTCCTGAGCAAACTCCCGCAACTGTTTCATCAGGCGTTTCTGCCAGTTCGGGTGGAGATGAATTTCTGGTTCATCAATCAGGATAATGGAATTACGGGTGCAATGCGCTCCGATACGTAAGAACAGCTGGACCAAGTTTTTTTCCCCGCTACTCAACCTATCAAGTCCATGCTCCTGCCCTTTGGAAACAACAATTGCCTCTGGCGGAGTTTTACGCACGCCTTTGATAAAGGTCGTGCTGCCCTGAAAGACGCGCTTGTTGATAATCTCAACAGCCTTTTCCAAGCGTCCGTCATCCAACCATTTCATCCAGACCAAAACATTATCCAGAGAATTTTCCCAGGATGTGCTGTGGGAAGAAAATCTTCGCACAGGGCTGTAGCCCCAATAATCAGGTTCTGAAATCTGTCGTTTTTGCGAGGTTATCTTCGGAATGTCGCGGTATGCGCTGAAGTGGAGTAAGGTCGGAAGTCCACAAGAACTTATCTCAAAATCATCCGGGTCAGCCCCTTCCCGCTGGCGGAACAGCGTTTGTATTTTTTTTCTTGTGACATGATTCTGAGATATAAAACGAAAGGTTCCTTTCGCTCTCCATTGAAATCCTCTTTTTTCCTGTCGCTCCGCCCCATGCTTGTGCAAATCTTCGTCGCTCCAGACAAAAAGACGATCTTCGGAAAATTTACCAGTCTCATCAGAAAAATTCCCGGCCAACAAGGAAAGAACTATATTTCGAGGTGTATTATCATCTTCAACGACCTGTACAAGTATATCCCATTGAACAGCAAGTTCTCCGTTATCCAAGCCCTCCACGCCGCAAGATTCTATCTCTTTCTTTCCGAGCATCCCCATGAGGGCAGCCATGATTTCCAGCACAGTGGTTTTACCCATGCCGTTTTCTGACATGAGCAGAAAAATATTGCAGGGCTGCCCTTCTTCATCGGTGAAGTCTACTTCATAGGGATTTCCTGGAAACGGACCGTTTCCTTCAATTCTAAGACGTAACGGCTGGAAGGAATTAATGATCATGGCTTGTTACCATCATTTTTTTCTAAACGTCTCTTTTCGATGGATTTCAAGATATTCCATATGCGGCCAAAAAGCCTTTTTTTCGGGTTTTAAAATTACCCGCCCGGTCATTGTTTCTATATGACCAGGATAATTGCCGTCCTGACGAACAACAGGTGAGACCAGAATTTCATAATGCTGTCCTATTCCCATCAACCCTTCGTCAAAGAACCAATGACACAAACGACACAACGCCATACCGTTTTGCGGTTGATCGTTTTGACTCGCGCTCCACGGGATAATATGAGCTGCCTCAACAACTGTATGCCCTTCTGGAGTCAACATGCGAAGGCCGCATAAAGCACAACGATGCTCGTACAATTTGACAATTGCCTTACGAAATCCTTGACTCCGAACTTTATTTTTTATTCCCTCATTATCTGTTATCCTTTCATACTGAACGGTTATCTCCTTTGCTCCAAGAAGTTCACAGCTATATTTTGACGACTCTAAGTTTATTATCGCCTGCTCTGTTAGAGCCAACTGAACATCAGGTGCAAAGTACGTTTCAATCAAAACAGATCGTAATCTTCTCAGAACCAATTCATCTTTCAGCAAAAAAAACAAATCGTCGTTGAATTTCGCTCCCTGATAAAACAAAACAAAACGCTTGATTGATTGGATTGAACGACCACGTTCATCTAATATACTGGGTTGCGGTATAAGGTTCCAGAACCCAGAGGTGGCAAGATGATAAAATGGCAAACACATTAATCCCGTGGTTCCAGGAGGCATAATGCGTAACCAATATCCTGCAAATAAATCAGATAATTCAAATGAAGGCGTTATAAAATTGTCAACAATTCCACCTGATGCTATTAGATCAAAAACAGAAAGCAAAAAAAGAGGCTTATGCGGAGCCCTATAGCAAGTTGATTCACCCCAACGTTTCGGACTGGTATCAGCCCGAATACGAGCAAATAATTCCAGGTAACCAGCAAGCCTATCATTCATAACGAATCATCTGTTCTCGCAAAACATTGAGGAGCTGCATCCCTTCAATCCTACGGGACGATATCCCCACCTTCCCCCAACCCCGCAATCTCCGAAGCCGACAAACCGGTAGCCTCAGCCACAAGATCAGGAGCAATTCCTTTTTGAAGAAAATTCTTTGCAATCAATCGCTTTTCTTTTTTTTCGCCCTCTTTAATGCCTTCTTTGATTCCCTCTTCAAATTTCGTCTGCTGAAGCTCCTCCTGATGATACTCCTCAATCATCCTCGCCCGTTCCTCCGGTGACAGATGATCCCGCCGGATGGCCTCGAACAACTTCTGAATGATACCTTCACCATACTGGCTCTCATCCACCTCTTCATCCAAAGTATCATTAATAGCCCGCAACCATTCCCGACACGGCTCCGGCGTTGCTTCGGAAACGTATTTCGGGCAGAGATAGATAACCTTATGAGAAATTTCCTGAAGCGGATTACCTGCCAGATCATGGGGATCAAGATCAATCACCGCAATATCGCGCTGATGGCGGTCGCCTGATGTAAGGACAACAAGGGTAAATACGGACAGCGGCGGACGGTAATTTTTTGAACTGGCCACCTGCTCCAGCAAAGCTGCACAGTGGTAATAGAGAAAACGATCATAATGATCATTTGTTCGGGCATGCTGAATGTCAACAACAAGTCGATGCTCAGTGTCTTCAGCAAAAAGATCAAACCGGGGCTTCACATAGCCGATGGGCGGATCAAATTCTTTTTCCGTCTCAACATAATCAATGCTGACAGGACGACCGATCATATCCTGGGCAAAAGCCGAAAAAATTTCCGGGTCGCAGAAAGCCTTTTTAAAAACCACACCGTACTTAAGGGACGCTACTTTTTTCATTTAGGTTGACCAGGTTTTGTTCATGAGGAAAATATTTCGCTGACAAACTACTTCCTCTGCCCTTGCTTTCGTTTAATACCAAAACCATCAATATAAAGATTAGCTACAGCATAATCGAATTTACTGTTATTTTTTTTCTTTTCTATCAGGCCAATATTTTCTAATTTTTTAACAAAACTATCAAAAGATTGATTCGATTCCCCCTTGACCGTTTTTTTCCACAGTATTTCCAAATCGTCGCTCATGAAGAGAGAGCTTATCTCACCAATACAATTGAAAAATTCAGTAAGCCCTGCATATTCATTTTTAATGGCATTACAACGTTCTTCTGAAGCTGCGGTTAATCCCTTGGTTAAGGCACTCCAGCGAAGTAACCGATCTGTAGGTGCATTTGTTTGATTTGCCTTCAGTTCAACGGCCCGAGCTTTTTGCAAGAGGATAGTTAAAGAGCGTGGATAGGTATTGCCGCTGGCATCGGTCAGGCGAGTATAGACCCATTGGGCAATATAGGCATTTTTCTTTTTTTCTGTTAAACCCCATAAAAGAGCTAAAGCCTGACGCAACGTTTCTTCATCAGCCTCATCAAGATCTTTTTCCGCCAAGGGTAAAATACGGTTGGAAAGGGTTTTAAAAGTACTGGAACCGCTCATAGCCAAACGATAGGCTAAACGAAAAAAATCAGTTTTTTTCCATTGTAACGTGAGAGTCCGTGCCTCCCCAAAATGGCTTTTATTCGTAAAAACAAGAGTCTGCCAAATATCTTCCCGGAGAAATATTTTAAAACGAATCTGATATAAGTCCTGATTATTGGTATCATAAACCAAGCGCATCAGGCCACCTAATGCTTCCTGTTGCCAATGGCTATCCTCTTGAATGTCCTGATCTAAATCATCATAAAATAACCAGATCTTTTGGTTTTTCGTTTGCAAATACTGATTAAAATAGCTCAATGCATCTCGACAAGAGGCATTGAGATTACTGTCCACAGCAAATTCAGTAAGTTTATTGGTATGCTTCAGAGCCCAGATAGTATCTTGAGTATCTTTAAAAGTATATTTTAAACGAGATAAGAGAGGATCAAGTTTTTCTTTTTTTAAAATTTCAGAAAATTGGGGGCAGGAACGATAAATACGAAGGACAGCATAGGCCCGCCAGAAGGACAACCAGTCAGTTTGGCCCTTATGGAGTTTTTTTTGTATTTGGGCAAAAATATCAGCAGTAGGCCTGAAGGTATCCTTATTGCCATGTGCAGACAGCACTTCAATATTGTCCAAACGACCATGTGAACGTTTTTCAGCATTCTCCCGGTGCTGGGTGAACAGCTTATAGAGTGTTGATTTTCCAGTCCCTTTACGCCCACGAATAACCCAGACAGCATCATCAAGACAACGTTCAAAATCACCGGTCTTTTGAAAAAGAGTATCAAAATCAACATCCAAAATACTTGCAGCATCTGGCTCCGGAAAGGACAGGGATTTAACCAGAGCCAAGCGATCAGATTGGCCAACAAGGGTTTCTGTCTTTTCTACTCCACTGACTTCTAAAAGAGTATTGGCTATACCGGCATAATAGGGCAGGGCCGTTTCAATGGGAAAGGTATCATTTCCGGCAATATTCGGATGGTAGGGAATCTGGATAAGTTGATCCTTATCTCCATGTTTTTTTACCCCTAAAAAAGGCTTAATCCTTTCAACCAATTCTCTACCAATAATCCCTTCGGGTACTGGTGAAAGAATGAGTTTAGCCTCGATTCCATTCAGTTCTTTTAATAATTTCTGAACAAAGGAAACACCTTCGGTATTCTGTTCACTGGGATAGAGGGTAATAAAAGCCTCATCCGCCAATTGGAGTAAAGATAAGCCACCCCATTCATTCAAACCTGTTCTTGCATCAATCAGCATGATGTCAGGCTGAAATTGATCCCAAAGTTCTTGCTCGAATTGATGCCAAGGATCATCAGCATGAAAGAGTTGTGCGGTGGATAATACGGAAAGGCGTTGCAGATAACGCTGGCCTATCTGCCCGGCAGGAATGACAAATAAATTACGTTCATTGGTACAAGGATAGACAATCCCGGTGCGTTTTCCCTGATCACTGCCACTTAAATGAATCTTGGCTGGATGCTGTTCGTTCAACAAGCATGTCTGTCGTTCCCAGAGATAATCAATCAAACCTTCTTGTAAGGGAGTATCCACAGGTGGTAATAAAGTGTGCAGGGCAGGAGCCTCAACATCCATATCAACCACAGCCACCCGCTTTCCTGCTCGTGCAAGTTGGAAAGCCGTTTGAATGAGAGCGGTTGTTCGGCCAACTCCGCCTTTATAGGAGTAAAAGACAACCCTTTTAATCGGATGATCAGGTCTTCTGGTCGTTGTCTTTTGACCGGATGAGAACATCTCAATTGCATCCTGCCAGGAAAGAGGAGTGCGTTCATTGCTTACGGTTATCCCTTCATTATCAGCTTCTTCCTGGGTATACAGCTCCACAATACCGGATTGCAAATCAGCCTGTTCAATCAATGGTTCAATATGCCGAAGACGTTCAGCTCTGCTCTGTCCTTGAAATATATCCGAGATAACAGTTAATAAAACAAAATTACCTTCGCCGACATCAAGTTCAAATTGATTCTGAAATTTCTGTTCAAGGGTTTTATATAATTTTGCTGAAGGATTCATAAGGCTTCTCTTGCATTCTTCTTGAGCCATCCACAGACATAATCGAAACTCAGCTTCCAATCACTCTGTTCGGCTGATGTTTGAGCAATGTAACGAATACTGATATAATCAACCGATGTCGCTCCAAGCGGATACCTCAGGCCATTAAGATGCTTCAAGAAATCATGATCAAGCTTTGCCCTTTTATAGAGATTCGGCATGCGCTTCAGTGCAGTTGTCAGATTATGGCTGGGATTGATAACAGGTTGATTAAACATAGCATCTCCTCGCCGCCGACTGGTTTGCCCCCATGCATTGATCCGATGATACAAAACTAACAATGCCTTCAAACGACATTCAACAGCAACACCTCCTAAATGAAAAGCTGCAATATCATGCTGCTGCAAACAAAGTAATTTTTCGGCATCTCGTTTTCTTGCTCCGAATGCCGCATGATAGTCTTCCATCAGCGCTGTCTCCCTATTTCCGCATCAACCCCGGATAATCCTCCCGCAGGAAATTATGCAGCAGCACGGCCCCCACATCAGTCATGATGGATTCCGGGTGAAACTGCACCCCTTCCACATCCAGGGTCTTATGACGGATCCCCATCAGCTCACCCTGATCCGTATGGGCCGTGGCCTCAAAGCAATCAGGCAGGGTGGCTTCCTCAACCACCAGGGAATGATAGCGCATCCCGGCAAAGGGATTATCCAGTCCGAAGAACACCCCGCGATTATCGTGATGCATGGGACTGGTTTTACCGTGCATCACTCTGCCCGCCCGGATCACCTTGCCGCCGAATGCCTCGCCGATGGACTGATGACCGAGACAGACCCCGAGGATCGGGATTTTACCGCTGAAATACTGAATAGCCTCAACAGAGATCCCGGCCTCCTTAGGCGTACAGGGACCGGGGGAGATCAACAGGCGATCAGGTGCCATGTCGGCGATCTCCTGCACGGTGATCTTATTATTACGAAACACCCGGATATCAGGCTGCTGCCAATCAGCGGGCGCACCCGGAGGGGCCGCAGCCAAGGTCTGGACAATATTAAAGGTAAACGAATCGTAGTTATCAATAATAACAATCACAGTTATAACCCCTGTTCAGCAAGTTCGACAGCCCGACGTAAGCCACGGGCCTTATTGACCGTTTCCTCGAATTCTTTTTCCGGCACAGAATCAGACACAATGCCCGCCCCGGCCTGAATCCAGAGATCGTTCCCCTTCATCACAAAAGTACGGATGGTGATGCAGAAATCCATGTTGCCGGAAAAGCCGAAATAGCCCACTGCCCCGGCATAGGGACCGCGCCGCGCCGGTTCCAGCTCATCGATGACCTGCATGGCCCGGATCTTCGATGCTCCGCTGACCGTCCCGGCTGGAAAACAGGCCTCCAACACGTCAAACTGGTCCTTACCCTCTGCCAGCTTGCCATGCACCCCGGAGACAATATGCATAACATGGCTGTACTGCTCAACAACCAGCAAATCACCGGTGGTTACCGAGCCGCCTGCTGCCACCCGGCCCACATCATTACGCCCCAGGTCCACCAGCATCAGATGCTCAGCCCGTTCCTTGGGATCGGCCAGCAGCTCCTCTTCCAGCTCCTTATCTTCCTGAGGAGTTGCCCCTCGCTTCCGAGTCCCGGCAATGGGCCGCAGCTCTATCTCATCATCTTCCAAACGCACCAAAATTTCCGGTGAAGAACCGATCAAAATGATATCGTCCAGACGGAGATAGAACAGGTAGGGGCTGGGGTTGATATGACGCAGAGAACGATAGAGCAGAAAGGGATCCATCGTGGTTTCAGTATGAAACCGCTGAGAGAGCACAACCTGAATGATGTCACCGGAGAGAATGTACTCCTTGGCCTGCTCGACCATACCGGCATAGGTTGCCTCGTCCATATTGGAGGTAAAAGTATGCGGGGGGCAGCCTGCTGCATGGGCGGCGAGCGACGTCGGCAAAGGGCTTCTGATCAGCTCGATAATCTTGTCGATGCGTCGACAGCCGTCCTGATAGAGAGCTGTGGTATCGAACGTATCAGACGCATCCGCCCCCTTGCCCGGCACCACATTGCAGACGACGGTCAGGGTCTGATCAACCGAATCGTGAATCAGGACCAACCGAGGCACAATAAAGGAGGAATCAGGAAAATCAAGCGGAGGATGCTGATCCGGAATCTCTTCAATAAAACGGATCATATCATAGCCGAGAAATCCCACTGCGCCCCCGTAAAAACGAGGCAGGCCCGGTGCCGTGCTGGCATTAAAGGAGGCCAGCAAATTCCGCAGCTCCTGAAACGGATTCACGCCCTCCCGGA
>MTKS01000022.1 GCA_004028495.1 Candidatus Electrothrix marina | reverse complement strand
GGTGCAGACTCTTTTATTTTTGATATCATCCAGTTTAAAGATAACCCAGAGAGGAAAACATCTCGGTCAACATCTTCTCCTTCTTTTGTATTCTCATTTATAGAATATCCTCCTCCTACATCAGAATGTGCGCCAGCAAACCAAACCTCTTCAACTTTCAAAATAGACGAATCCTTTTTCTCGCACATAAGCACTACGTTATCACTACTAATAATTATAGGAGTAAATACATTCGCTCGATTATCGTCTAATGAAAGAGCATGATACACATGCTTTACATTGCATATTTGGTCAATGTAACGTTCATTAGGATTTACTATGTTCTGTGGATCTTCAATCCCAAACAATGCTCGCTTCATTGCTTCCAATGTCGGTATTACACCTAGAGCCTCAACAGTATCCCACAATCCCATCACTTCTATAGAAGGATTATAGTCCACTTTCAGTCTGCTCGTCTTCTTAGAGTTGAATTTACCATTCCATTTATCAATAATACCAGCTCCGTTTTTTCTTATTAATTCGACATCGTTACCTTTTCTTTTATATGCATGATAAAGTTGCTTGGATATTTTGAGACGATCATCTTTATCAAATGACGTCAAGTCATAAATTCCTATTGCGTATATCATTCCCGCCAGTATCCTGCTTGTGTAAGCTCCTCTACTAAAACCAAAAATATATAATTTACTATCTGGGGAATAGTACTCAGACAAAAACGTATATGCTTCCGCAACGTCCGTATCAAGCCCCCAGCCTGTTCCAGCACCGATAAATTTGGTTCCCACACCTTCGTTGTAAAAAACATATAAATTGTCTTTGTTTTGGTGTGTTACAATTTCACTAAGAGTTGAAATGTTGGTCCTTTTATCTCTATCGTTCTGCGTTCCATCTAAAAAGAGTGCAAGTACTTTTTCACTTGACCGCTCTGCTATTGGAGGATGAATTTTAACAGTAACAGTAGAACTACATGCTGTTAAAATAAAGCATGCTACGCTTAAATAAATCAATATTAATCTCATACCGCTCTCCTCGATGAAAATATTTATCAATTAACAAACAATACCATGGAGAGTAATAACAAGGCAAAAAAAAAAATCTGTTTACGCAGTTGTACCCATACAGGTATCACAAAGCAAAATCAAACCGCACAGCCATGCGGGTTACAAGTCGGGGTCGCAGATTCAAATCCCAACAAGCCCCTCTCTCAACCTCTCCACAGCACGTCGATCTCCTGAAAAACTCATCGCTCATCCCCCTTGCAATTCATCGATGAACGAGACTATGGTTTTCAATTGCTTATGCAGAAACAAGGTGATAAAGTGTCATCGTTATAGACAGAGAGAAGGAAAACGTGGTAGCGAACCCTATCGAACAAAGTCGCTTACCAACTCCAATATCATCTGGCAACGCCGCCAGATAACTTCGCATTAGATTCCACCAAAGAGACGACTTAACAACCACCGTCTAAAGACGGTGGGTTAAACTCGATGAGCCAGTTTTTAATTGTTTACTTTTAACACGTTGATTTTTCATGGGATCGTCCGAGGCCACATTTGCTGTTCTTTTGGGCACTCGCATAGCCAGAAAGTGCCAGGAAAACTTAACATGCCTATTTTACTGAATATTCAAAGATGAACCTTGCCGGATAATTTCTTTTAAATTCAGTCAAGTATAAAAAACTGGTTCATCGAGTTAAAAAGAGGACTGAAAGTCCGGATACGGGTCATAAAGACCCGTTATGATTCAGTCCGAAAATCATCATCTTTTTTCGGCTCGAAATGATGGGCAAGATACGACGATATCATTTCGTCGGTCACTTGACCTGACGAGGCGCAAAAATAGCCGCGTGCCCAAAAATGACGCCCCCAGAACCGCTTGCGCAAGTGCGGAAACTCTGAAAACAACTTACTCGACGTGCGCCCCTTGATTCGACGCATGATCTCGCTCGGAGCCATTGTCGGCGGTGCCGACACAAAGATATGGACATGGTCCTTACTCACAACTCCTTTGAGAATCTGAATCTCGAAAGACTCGCACGTTTGACGAACAAGCTCACGAACTCGGAGGGCGACATCACCGATCAGCCCGGTAGGGTGGGCAAAATATTAAGGGGGCTTTGGCTTGCCCCCACATTCCCGCCTGCGGGATTTCCCATCTGCCTAGGAAGGAGATGAGAAAAGGGGATTGCCTTGCGTCACCGGGGGATGATTTTGCAATGAGGGGCTGAGATGAATGAGTGTTCGTCGGATAAGAACATTTTCTTTGAGATATTTTCCGTTTCGGTGTAGACTAAACTTAGTCCGGTTCTGATATATATATAGAAAGGAGAAATGTTATGCAGCAGATAAATATTCATCAGGCAAAAACACAGTTTTCCAAACTGATCGCCGTCGTCGAAAAAGGAGATGAGGTGATCATCGCCCGCTACGGTGAACCCGTGGCGCGACTTGTTCCTTTTCAAAAGAAAACCGCTCCCCGCAAGCCCGGCTCGGCCAAAGGAAAATTCACTGTTCCGCAGGAGTTCTTTGAACCGCTTCCTGACGACATCATTGATGCCTTTGAACAATGAATATTCTTTTGGACACACATGCCTTTCTGTGGTGGATCACAGATGACGCGCAACTTTCAGAAACCGCCCGAAAGCTCATAAAAGACAACGGGAATACCTTGTATTGGAGTGCCGCAAGCTCATGGGAAGTCGGCATTAAATATGCCTTGGGACGGCTCCCGCTGCCAGATGCACCGGAAATATTTCTGGCGCAGGAACTTGCAGGAAATCAGATTGAGTCCCTTCCCATAACCGACAGATACGCTTTTCAAGCAGGCCGACTTCCCCGGCATCACAAAGACCCGTTCGACCGGATGTTGATTGCTCAGGCTATGACGGACTCGCTTATTTTGCTCTCGTGCGATTCTTTTTTCGGCCTTTATGATGTGCAGGTAATGTGGTAATTTTGAAAAGAAAATAACGGGATAACACTTCTCGACGGTCTGCAAGACCGTGTGACCCGTCTCAGATTGAGCCGCCGTCTGGACAGGGCACAAGTGCGGCAACCTCGGTGATGTCAAGCCGGTGGGTGACGGCATCTTTGAAATGAGGGAGTTTTTCGGTCCCGGCTGGCGCATGTATTATGCCAAAAAAGGAGACACCCTGATCATTATGCTCGGAGGCGGAGACAAGAGTTCACAGCAGGTGGATATTGCAAAAGCCAAACGACTTTACGCAAAACTGGAGGAATAAACCATGCCCCGTAAAACACGCATTGCCGATCTGCCTGAGTTTGATATGGCCCGGCAGCTCAAGAGCGAGGAAGATATCGCCGCTTATGTGACGATGGTGATTGAAGACGGAGATGCCGCCGAGCTTGCACACGCTCTGGGCGTTGCGGCCAAGGCCCGTGGTATGAGTGAGATCGCAAAGGCCACAGGTCTTACCAGAGAGGCATTGTATAAAGCACTCACACCTCATGCGAAACCAAGGTTTGACACGATAAACCGGGTATGCACCGCTCTCGGTGTTCGCCTTGTTGCCCAACCTGTTCACTGAGGACAGTCAAATTATCCCCGACCCTTTTTACCGGGCAGAACCTTCTTCTTCACGGTGGTGCCCTTCCGGCGGCACCCCCTTTTCCATAACCCGCAATACCGAAAAATATTGCGGCAGGCAATCGAACGAACCCGACAAAAGCACCCTTTACACCCCGACCACAAGTAAACAACAACCGCTAACCATCAACCCGCAAATCCCATGAGCAGGATCATCTCCCTTGTCGAGTCACAGGGGGATTGTCTTGCGTCTCTTCTATTCACTTCTCTGTTCTTGATAAACTGTAGTTTGCAGGCTACAAATAATCATGATCTATGAAATCAAAACAACGTCCTCTTTTGATAAATGACTGAAAAAGCTGCGTGATCGTAAGGCGGTTCTTGCGGTTGCCGCCCGTCTTGACCGGGCAAAGCTCGGTAACTTCGGTGATGTAGCACCGGTCGGCAGCGGCATCAGTGAAATGCGGATTTTTGTCGGGCAGGGCTATCGCCTGTATTACGTGATCCGTGATGGTCAGATAATCCTCCTGCTCTGTGGAGGAAATAAATCGACCCAGGAAAGGGATATAAAAAAGGCAAAAGAGATGCTCAAACAATCGGGAGAACAGTTATGACGCTTGCAACCAAATCCTACAACCCGTTCGATTATCTGGAAACAACGGAAGAAATCAATGAATATCTGAATAACGCCTACATGGATGACGATCCCAGAGTTTTCCTTGTTGCCCTGGGGTATCTGGCCAGAAAACAGGGGATGAGCGAGGTGGCCAGAAAGGCGGGCCTGAATCGTGAGAGCCTGTACAAGGCCCTTGCCGGAGAGGGGAATCCGAGATTCTCTACAGTCAGCAGGGTCATCAAGGCACTCGGCTGCCGACTGGCTGTTGCGTGAAGATGTAATTTGCTAGGGCAGGCAAGGATTCTGATCTTCTCTTCCAGTAGTAGGGTGGGCAAAATATGCAGGGAGGCTTTGGCTTGTCACCACGATGGGGGATGACTTTTTGGCAAGATGTACTTGTTGTCTTTTGCCCACCCTACGTTGAAGACGTGATCCGTGAGAATTAGAAAGCGCAGAGGGGCGGCGGGATGGAAGGGGTCAGAGTGGAGGCACTTCAACGGATATTCCGACATCAACTCTGTTGAGCCGAGTCCCCTTGTCAAAAACTTCGGAAGTCAGTGGGATATAATCAGAGCAAGGGCCGCTGAAAAATTCTTCGTAAGCGGAACGCAACTGCACATTCCCTTCACGAACAGGATGAATCAGGCATTCCATGCGGGTCAGATCAGAAAAACCGATGCGGTTCGGTGCGGACTCGGAATGCTGGAGATATTCCGCAATCCGTTCTCTTCGCTTGAAATCACCTTCTATCAGGTAAATAATAATACAGCTATCTGCGTAAATGAAGGCCATGCCTAATCCCAGGATTCTCTTTCCTGCTCTATCCGACGATTAAGCGTTTCCGTGGATGTTTCAGACGGATTCAGGCGGATGATTTTGTCAAACCATTCATGGTGATTCGAGAGAGCTTTTGCGTTGTTGTCACGTTTCTTAGGGTAACAGTGAGAAAGTGTGCGTGTTATTTCACTTATCAGTTCCAATTGATCTGATAAGGGAAACTGACGAATATTTTTTATGATCGGTTTAAGGGCTGCATTCATGGTGTTCACCTCATCAAAAAAAACTATTGATAATTGTTATATAGATAATATAACGGATAGAAAGGAAAAGCAAGTATCATCTGGACGGTAAGCCTTGTAGGTTGGGCAACCCTTCGCTTCCCAAAAACGACCCACATTCCCGCTTGCCGCCCACGGGATTTCCATGCGCCCCTTGGGGATGATCTTGCGTCACCGGGGGATTGTGTTGCAAGGACCGGTAACCGGCGGGGCGATTGAATTGATTATATCGCATAACCGCATTATACTGAGAAAGTAGCAATGTACTTTTGACAATCCGCAAAGATCAATAATGAGGTGACTATGAACACGGAATCCATTTTTAACCTGAGTCCGCCGGAAAAACTTCAGCTTGTGGAAGATCTCTGGGATGATCTTGCCGCTGAACCATCTGATGTGCCGATTCATGAATGGCAGGCTAAGGAACTGAACCGCCGCCGGGAAAATTTAATAAACAACCCCGCCTCCTCTCTTACATGGGAAGATATAAAAGCGAAGGTCAGGGGACATCATGGCCGTTGAGCTTGTGTTTGCTCCGGAAGTTGAGCTGGATATTGAGGACGCCTATCAATGGTATGAGGACAGAAGAGTCGGTTTAGGCGAGGAGTTCCTCAGTTGCGTCGAAGCAGGAATACAGTTTATCTGCCGCCTACCTGAACTGCATGCCAAAGTAACCGGAGACTGGCGAAGGGTACTGCTCAGGCGATTTCCCTACGCGATATTTTACGAATACAGAAAGAACACGCTAACAGTTTACAGTGTTTTTCACACCTCTCAACACCCTGAAAAATGGAAAAAGCGTCTGCTTCAATAGCCCGGTAGGTTGGGCAAAATATTAAGGGGGTCTTTGGCTTGCCCCCACAATGGGGCCTGCCTTTTTGGTAAGCTGGACCTGTTGTCTCTTGCCCGCTACCCACCGTTAAAACGGTGGGCTATTTTCGATTGCCCCTCCGGGGCGAAGGTGCCCGGAAAACAGCGTCGCGGAGGGACTGCCGATAAGAGCCCGGTGTTTCAACACCGGGTGCGGAAATCTCATGTCATTCCAGTGGTGACCTTCCGACGGCGGCCCCTTTTTCCAACAGCATAATACGGAATTCTGGTCGGAGCAATATCCTCACCACCGGGCCAGCATAAACCGCCCAGAGGATCAATAGCGACTTTCTTGAAATACCTAAAATTCTTCAGTCGCCAAAAAGACTCACGCTGTGTAATCAGAGGGGTCAGATCCAAATCCAATGCTTCGTCATCCTCCATCATCACATGCAGCCGATATCCCTGATGCGGCTTTGCTCCGACCGCTTTTTTCCAAGGTGTCTTACTTGCTGAGGTCATGCCATGCCTCCATTAAATCTTCTCTGTTCGCCGAGATGAATTCTTTGATTTTTCTTTCCTGTTTGGGTGGCATTTCTCCGGCAATTCGTTCTC
Organism: Candidatus Electrothrix marina; assembly: GCA_004028495.1. Taxonomy (GTDB): domain Bacteria; phylum Desulfobacterota; class Desulfobulbia; order Desulfobulbales; family Desulfobulbaceae; genus Electrothrix; species Electrothrix marina. Next base: position 7,339 of record MTKS01000022.1, on the reverse strand, counting down.
CGTTTTCCAAACTGAAAGACCCGGCATAATCACCGTAAACTCCGTGACAGTGAGGAACACCGTGGTCGTCCATATACATATAAATCGAAATTCCAAAAAAAAATGCGATTCTGGGCATGGTATATTTTCTCTCAGTTCAAATTGACTTTGAATAGTTCATCCTGCGTATTCTAAGTGGATGGTATGCTCCATGTCAAGCAGATGCGGATTTTGGGCTTGGTTCTAAGCCGCTACCCACCGTTAAAACGGTGGGCTATTTTCGATTGCCCCTCCGGGGCGAAGGCGTCCGGAAAACAGCGTCCCGTAGGGACTGCCGATAATAGCCCGGTGTTTCAACACCGGGTGCGGAAACCTCATGTCATCCCGGCGGTGACCTTCCGGCGGCGGCATCTTTTCGATAAACCGGAATGCCGGAAAATATTGCGGCAGACAATTGAACGGACACGGCAAAAGCATCCTTTTTCAGTGCCTGAGAGTATTGTAAACGCGGGTTTTGTGTAGAGAAAAACTGCGGTTAAGGAGGGAGGGGTTAATAGTGGTAGCGGCAGGCAAGGATTCTGATTTTATCTTCCTGCACTTCGTAAACCAGACGATGCTCTTTGTCAATCCTGCGAGACCAGCAACCGGACAGCTCATGTTTCAGCGGTTCCGGCTTACCGGTTCCCTGAAAAGGATTTATCTGAACCTCTTTGACCAGCTTCATGATCCGCAAGGATTTTTCCGGTCCTTTTCAATCCACCACGTCAGATCGTCAAAAGCTGACGGATCAAATTCCAAGCTGTGTGCAGACATCGTCGAGAGGAATCCCTTCTTTGCGATTTTTTGCTTCCAGTAATCGGCGTTTCATGTTTTCGCTTTGCAACAGCCGGGCGGTTTCTCGCTCCGACTCAATCTCCCGCCACAGGTCTATCGGAACAATAACCCCGGTAACCTTGCTGTTTGCATTTGAAATATACTGAACCTGTTCCATTTGTACACCTCGTTGAAAATGTTCCCATTACATAGCAACTTATATCTTTTTGTTTGAAAAAGCAAGCTTGGTAGCCCGGCAGGGTGAGCAAAATATCAAGGGGGTCTTTGGCTTGACCCCATGATGGGGCCTGCCTTTTTGATAAGCTGGACCTGTTGTCTTTTCTCCCGCTACGCCTCAACGCAGACGAGTTGCCATACGAGCCTAGCTACTGGCTGAGGTTCCCCAAGTCGCCACACAGTACGCAGTTTGCTATTTCCGGCGGATAATCCTCTTTGTTCCATTCTCACAGCTCCCCACTATCTTTCCACCACCTGTCCTGTCCTTATCCACAATGGCAAGATGAAACGATGATACGCCTGCGGCGACCAGCTTTGCAGCTATCTCGGACTTCAGCTCTCCGCAGTCCTTGATACCATATGCAAGTGATACGGAGGGGGCGTCTGCCGGCCACCTCTTCACATATGCCTGCTCAATCCCGGACGCGCTATCGACTACGGGAGCACGAACTATCCTCTTTGTTCCGTTCTCACAGCTCCCCAGTATTTTTCCGGCACCTTTCCTGTCCTTGTCCACAATGGCAAGAAAAAACGAGGATACGCCTGCGGCAGCCATTTTTGCAGCTATCTCGGACTTCAGCTCTTCACAGTCTTTAATACCGTACGCAAATGTTACGGAGGGGCGGGAGGGTATATCCGCCTGCCCGTCCCCGGACACAGGACCGGCTGCCGGAATACGCACTATCCTCTTTGTTCCGTTCTCGCAGCTGCCTACTATTTTTCCGGCACCTGCCCAGTCCTTATCCACAACAGCAAGAACAGACGGAGAGATACCGGCGGCATCCAGCTTTGCAGCTATCTCGGACTTCAGCTCCCCGCAGTCTTTAATAACTGCTGCAGCCTGTCCTGTACGCAATATGATCGCACAAAACATGATTGCACAAAACACAATAACGCTCTTCATCTGTACCTCTCCATGAACGGACCAGGATGGTTCATGCCACTGAAGGCAGGAAATAGACCATATGGTATGTGGTGGATATCTAGCTCAACTGTATATGGTAAAATCTTTCCTTGTCAAGCACCGGAAAACGAGACGGTATACTTCCACCTCAGGATACCGCATAATTTCGGCCTCTGCCGCACCGCGCGGTATGCATCTTTTTGTCAATATTTCACCAAAGTTTACAATCCCCGGTCTGATCCATCCTCCGATTGCCTTGACAAAAAGACCGTCGCTTTTTAGGATGGCAGTTCGCATCAACTCAACGGTTACCTTGCGAAGAAAGATGAAAATCGATTGACCACAGGGTAAACATCCTGCCGAAAATCATGAGCAGCCGCTCCCGGCCCATAACAGCATAATTACTACTAAGCACAATGGATAAGATACGAATCAACGGCGGACGCCCTTTACGGGGAAGCATCAAGGTCAGCGGGGCAAAAAATGCAGCACTCCCCCTGCTGGCCGCCACCCTGCTGACTCCGGGAACCTACACCCTCCACAACGTCCCGGATCTCCGCGACACCCGCACCATGCTCATGCTTCTCCAGACTTTAGGAGCAACATGGGAACGGTCCGGCGGTTCCGTGCAGATCAACACAACCGACCTGACCGGCGCGGAAGCTCCCTACGATCTGGTCAAGACCATGCGGGCTTCGGTTCTGGTCCTGGGGCCTCTGCTCACACGGACAGGCCACGCTCGGGTCTCTCTGCCCGGCGGCTGCGCCATCGGTGCCCGGCCCATCAATTTCCATTTGCGCGGTTTTGAGCAGCTCGGCGCAGTCACCCATCTTGAGAGCGGCTACGTGGAAGCGCGGGTTCAGGGTTCGCTGACCGGCAACACGATGTATTTTGATATTCCTTCGGTCACCGGGACAGAAAACGTGCTCATGGCCTCGGTCAAGGCAACCGGAACAACGATCATCCGCAATGCGGCCAAAGAACCCGAGGTGGGCAATCTCATTGACATGCTCACCGCAATGGGAGCACGGATTGAAGGCCGGGACACGGATTGCCTCACCGTAATCGGTGTTGCCTCGTTACAGGCCACTGAGGCCACAATTATCCCGGATCGCATCGAGGCGGGCACCTATGCCATAGCCGTCGGGGCCACAGGCGGAGAACTCGAAATCACCGACTGTGATCCCTCACACCTGCCGGTCCTCATAGAAAAGCTTCAAGCTGTCGGCATGACCATAGAGGCAAAAAAAAGCAGTATCATCGCCTCCTGCCCTCTTAATGATCAGGGGCACAGCTGTCCTTTACAGGCTGTTAACATCACCACCATGCCCTACCCCGGATTTCCCACAGATCTCCAGGCCCAATTCATGGCCCTGATGATCCAGTGCAACGGAACTTCCATTATCCATGAAACAATTTTTGAAAATCGCTTCATGCATGTTGCCGAGCTGCAACGTCTGGGAGCAAAAATCAATATTGACGGAGCCACGGCGGTTATCAACGGAATCGCCCGCAATAAACTCATAGGGGCACCCATGATGGCCACAGATCTGCGGGCCTCGGCCTCTCTTGTCGTCGCCGGACTTTCCGCGTCAGGTATAACGGAAATATCAAGAATATATCATCTTGAACGGGGGTATGAAAACATGGTGGAGAAACTCCGCCGCGTCGGTGCCGAGATAGAGCAGATCGCCGGTTAATTGCCGGTCAACCTATTTCTTCATCCTCTGTTGAAGCCGGAAGAGGCAGCCGTATTTCGACAATACAGCCCTGTTCCGGCTCCAACAGCGTCACTGTACCGCCGTGCTGTTCAACAAACTGTTGAACAATAGCCAGCCCGAGCCCGGCACTGTCCTCCCGACCGGAAACAAAAGGGGTGAACACCTTATCCCGAATTTCGTCTGCAATGCCGATGCCCTGATCAATGACCGCAATGCAAAGACAGGACTGCCCTTTCTCCTGTTCCTCCCGCACCTGAATAATAATCGGCTCCGTACTGTGCGCCGAGGCAAAGCAACTGTTTTCCAGGAGATGCACCAGAATAATCTGCACCAGCTGCCTGTCTCCCCAGCAATCAAGATTTTCCGGAATATCAGCCGTTATAGTACACCCTGGATAGCGCGATTTCTTGCCCTGTATCTGCCGGACAGCATCGACAACCACCCGTTTCAGATTAAACCATTCCGGATCCAGCTCTTTGGGATGTGAAAACTGAAGAAAATCATTAATCGTCTTCTCCATCCTGTCTGATTCGCGCAGGATAATATCTGTGAGATGTCGGTTGGTGCTGATGATCGGATCGTCGGACTCTTTCTGCCGCTCTCTGGTATGGACACTCAAAATCTGAGCAGATCCGGAAATAGCTGCCAAGGGATTACGAAAATCATGGGCGATACCGCCGCTCAATTCACCGATGGTCGCCATTTTTTCACTGTCTCTGACCTGCTGCTCCATCTTTTCCAATAAGCTGATATCCTGCATAGTGATCACCTTGCAGCGTGCATCTTCCTGATCAGCTTGCAGGTCACCTTGTATATCAGGGTCAGGCGGAAGATTCAGCTGCGCCAGGGTAAACCTGACCCGGGTCAGCCTCCCGTCCTGTCGTGCAAGATCAACCGCCTGCCTGCTCTCATCATGTTCCGTGAGAATCATTGCCGGAAAAAAACCATCAAAAGGAAGGCCGATAATCTTCTCGGCAGAAAAGCCTGTTATTTTTTCAAAGGCAAGATTGCAGGAAGTGACTAAATTTCTGCCGTCAACAGTGATGATGCCGGTATTTATATCGTCAAAAACTTGTTTATACAGGAGACTGAGACGATCAAACTGTACTGATGTCCTGGAAAGCGCGTCTTCAGTCTTGCGCAGCCTTGCGGCGACAATACTGCTCGACAGACCGATAGCAAAAAAAAGCACAACATAAACCGCAAATTTATTCACAATATCAAGAAAATAATCCGGAGGAATATAATTGGTATGGGAATAAAAAGGAGGAATATATTCCAAATACTCGCAGAGAAGAATCGCCCCGTATAAGACAGAAGAAGCTGTGGCGGCCAAAAGCCCCCCGATCCGATTCAGATTCAATCCCCCGATAAGGACAGGAAAGATAAAAATCGGCCTGAAGATAGATTGGCTGCATCCGGTGCCCAGCACCAATAAGGCGGAAAAGACCGTATCCGAAAGAACCTGAATAAGCCCGAACCGAGTAAAATGACTTTTTTTTGTCTGCAAAAGCCCTGCAGATCCGATAGAGTAAATAAACACCACGGAGAGAAAAGCCATAGTCACAGCATTGGGAGGCAGAATGACATTACGCCCCAAACTCTGCAGGACCACTGTCACAGCGATCAGCAGCGTAAAAAGTATCACCCTTGTCATGATCATCCAGACCAGATGGCGACGCAGCTGTTCCCTGGAATCCTGTATGGGTTTCAAATCATTGATAAGTTTGTTTATAGACATAATATTTTCTTCATATTCTTCTTCAGAATGGCGGATGAAAAACTCCGGTCGGCAGCCTTTTGTTTTCTTTTTCCCTAAATTCAATCCATCTCGTATTTTTTCGTCTTATACCGCAAAGATCTGAAACTGATCTTCAACAGTTCAGCAGCCCGCATTTTCGAGCCTTCAGCCGCTTCAAGCGCATGCTTAATCATTCTGGTCTCCAAGTCAATCAGGATATCCTCCATCCCCCGATCAAACAGTTCCCGCTCATCCTGTGCTCCGACAAATAAGGGTTCTTTCTGTAGGCCCGGCTTCTCTTTCCGGGAAAGGATAAGACTTTCCGGAAGAATAATATTGGATGCTTCAAGGGCCACCCCGCGCTCAATGATATTCTCCAATTCCCGCACATTGCCCGGGAAGTTGTAGTCCATCAAAACTTCCAGACCGTAAGAAGAAATGGTCTGTACTTCTTTGCCGAGCAGTTCGGAATATTTTTTCAGGAAATAATCCACCAGCAACGGAACATCGCCTTTGCGCTCTCTGAGCGGCGGTACCCGGATCGGCACAACAGCCAGACGGTAGAAGAGGTCTTCCCGGAAACGTTTTTCCATGATTTCGTCTTCCAGATTCCGATTGGTTGCGGAGATAATACGGACATTAACCTGCTTTGTCTTTGTCGACCCCACCGGCATGAACTCACGCTCCTGAAGCACCCGCAAAAGCTTGGTCTGGATTATCGGCGTAAGCTCGCCGATTTCATCAAGAAAGGCCGTGCCTGAATCAGCCTGCTGAAAAAGCCCGGGTTTATCAGCCACAGCACCTGTAAAGGAGCCTTTGACATGGCCGAAGAGTTCGCTTTCAAGGAGACTTTCCGGTATAGCACTGCATGTGATCGGAACAAAGGGATTTGCAGCAACCTTGGAATGCTCATGAAGGGCCTTGGCGACCAGTTCCTTTCCGGTCCCGGATTCACCGTAGATAAGCACACTGGCCGGGGTGGGTGCCACTCGCCTGATCAGATCGAAAATTCGCAGCATTTCCGGGCTGGACCCGATGATTCCCGAAAAGGTCTCTCCTGTCTCGTTCCTTTCCGCCGATGCTTTGCGCTGAACCGCCGTCCTGATGACATTCTTCAGTTCATCAACATGAAACGGCTTGGTAATATAATCAAAGGCACCCTGCCTCATTGCCTGTACAGCATCATCGGGCGAGGCATAAGCAGTGATCATAATTACCGGTAAATCAGGAAAATGCCGTTTCAGCTCCGCCAGCAGTTCAAGACCGTTCATGCCGGGCATACGAATATCCGTAATAACAGCATCAAACGGATCTTTCACAGCAACGTCCAACGCTGTGGCCGCATCCGGCGCGACAGAGACTTCGTAGCCCTCATTCTCAAACAAAATTTTGAGAAAATCACGCATACTTAACTCGTCATCTACAATAAGAATACGGGGCATGGGTATGTCGTTCCTCTAATTAACTTCGCTCTACTTCTTTGCTCTTCGTCAAATTTCTTGCAAAAGGAGGGGAACCGAAAACATAGGGAGCAATTTCTTTTCCCGGAGACGATCACAGCCCTTCCTTAATATAAATTTCATACGAGCCCGACGCAGTATCGCAGCTTTTATGCCGCTTTTACTTGCTGTAATCTATCAATGGATTGACCATTACGTCAATCACTATCTCAGAACACTACACGGCAAAGCACAGATGATAAACAGCGATTACAGCAAGAAAACAGGAAAAGTCTTAACATCAAGTTATGAATAGGGTATGCTTATGATCAAAAAATTAATCCTACGAAAAAAATAGAACATGAGTAATCCTGAATCACTGACACAACAATCTCTTATAGAACATCTTGGCGAACTGCGCTCCTGCCTCATCATCTCTCTGTCCGCAGCAGCAGTCGGTTTTGCGGTTGCCTATTCCTTTATCCGGCCTGTTGCCGATTGGTTT
>MTKS01000021.1 GCA_004028495.1 Candidatus Electrothrix marina | reverse complement strand
GGGGCTACAGCCGTACCGATATGATCGTTCGTGATGATGAGATTTTCCTTCTGGAAACCAACACCATTCCCGGCATGACCCCGACCAGCCTCCTGCCCCAAGCGGCAGCCCAAGCCGGGCTCGACTTCTCGGCCCTGCTGGATCGGCTGATTGCCTTGGCAATGGAGTAGCGAGTCTTTTATTCCTCTTGCGTAAAATACGTAACCAATGCTACAATATATTCATGATGAATACATTCGATTACAATTAACTCCACCTGAGAGGGTTAAGATGAAGGCAACAACAATCCGCATGGAAAACAGTGTTCTAAATCGTGTCGATTCTATGGCAAAAGTCATGAACCGTTCACGCACTTGGGTTATCAATCAAGCGATTCAACGTTTTCTCAGTTACGAGGAATGGTTTGTTCACGAAGTAAACTCTGGACTTGATGAGGCGGCAAACGGAGATTTAGCCTCGGACAAGCAAGTAGCAGAGCATTTTGCCCGGTGGAATGTCGATGCGGATTAGATGGACAACCAAGGCACTTGAAAACCTTGATGCGGCAGTAGAGTATATTGCGGTAGACAATCCTGCGGCTGCACAAAAAGTCGCCCAAACAATAAGGGAGTCTGTCGAACTTCTTGCGGATCAGCCCGGAATCGGAAGACCAGGTCGAGTTACCGGAACCAGAGAATTGGTTATCACAGGTTTACCGTATATTATTCCCTATCTCGAACAAAATAGTGCTGTCATTATTCTACGAATCCTGCACACCTCTATGAAATGGCCCTCATCCTTAAAATAATTTTTTACCCCGGAACAGTTTTACAAACATGGCCGGACTGGCCTGGAAGGGAATTCAGGAGTTATTAGAATCTTCGGAGGAATAAACAGAGATCATCGGAGGGGCGTCATTGCACACCGTCACCACCTCGGCCTTACGGAGAACCCTCTTGCGCTCGGTATCCATATACCCTTTTTTCTCAACGGAGATGATCTCTTCGTTTTCCAAAGCCGGATCATTTTGGGTGGCAATGATTTTGCACTGCTTTATCCGGGCCTTGTTTTCCGGGAACTCCAACGGTTCTACATGACGGGATCTGAGCAGACGCAGGAGTTTTCGCTGAATCGCACGGGTGCCTTTGACAAAACGTTGCCCGATCTTATCCAAAAGGTTTTCTTTGCCCCGGATATTTTTTTCCAGATTGTCAAAGGCATCCAACACCTCAAAAAGGCCAAGAAGTAGCTCTTGCTCCCGCTGTTCCGCTGCTTCTTCCTGCTCCTTGTTGCTTTGCTTGAGTTCAGCGATTTCTCGCTGAAACCCGATCAGTTTTTCCCGTAATAAGGCATCCGGGGCTGGCTGTTCTCCCTGTTTTGACATGGTCATACGGTCATACCTGTTTGTCAAAAATGTCCAATCCTTCCAAATCAATCATTGTAACCAAATCGACTATTTCGCTCTCCTCCCTCTCTTCCAGTTCGCCCAGCCCCTTTCGTATATCATCAAGGAGCGGCTCAAGATCAACGGTGTGGACGAAATCAAGGATGAACTTGGTCGCGGGGCTCATAAGCTGTTTTCTCGCTTCAGCAATATCGCGAGCAGAATGCTTATTTTCCCGCAAGGCTAATGCTGAAGCCTGCACAATCTCCCGAGGTGTGGCCTCCGGGGTGATATTCAAAAGCCTATAGGGATTCATAGGGCGGCCTCTAATCCTCTAATCGTTCTTCCAGGTCATCCAGGAGCCAAGCAATTTCCTGCACCATTCGGTGCTCAGGATCAACTTGCAAAGCACCCTCCAGTAGCTGACGGACCATAAAAAAAGCTGATTCATCATCCGGATAATCCTCGGCTTCAACTTGCGCCATCACCTGAGCAGCAAAAATAAAAAACTGGTCCGCCACCCCCTGGTAGGAACTTTTTTTCGCAATCCTGGATGCCTTGGCCAGCTTGCCGGCACTCATGTTCCGGTGCAGAGCGAAGATCTCCGCATCCATCCGGGCATCATCACAGGTTATGCAGGCGAACTCATCCTTCGGATTGAGGCTGACCGCCTTTTCCATTGAACTCAGGAATACCTTCCCGTCAATTGCCCCTTCACGATGCCGCAAAACAGCTTGGTGCGTCAACACGGAGCAAAGTGCCCTCTTCACTTCCTCATTCTTCGTAGAACAATATTTGTGCAAATCACTCAAAACATGCACACTAACTGCCAGCCAATCCGGGTCCAAATATTTATCATCCCGATCAAGGGCGGCAAACAGTTCCTGCTCCAGTAGGGAAGAATGAGGGGGCAGCGGCAGGAGATCAGTGAGCATTTCCTCCGCCTCCTCGTAATGCCCCTGCTCCAGAGAATGAAGCCCGCATGCAATGTTCAGTCGGGCAAGGCCGTAGCTTACAAACAAATCTGCATTTTTTTCCTCGCCCTTTTCCTTCAGAGAGGTCAGCTCGCTGCTCGCTGTATCATATTGGCCCCTTCGTACCAACAGAAAGGCCGGGCCAACCGTAGAATACAGGGCACCGGCCGCCAGAAAACCTTCTTGATCTGCAAAGGCATCCTGCCCTCTCATCTGATTAAAAAAATGTATAAAAATCTGCTCGGCAATTCCGGTCTGCCACGCCAAGGCCGGGGTATAGAGCGGTATCTCCTCTTCCTCCTTTTTCATGCCGGAAAGGGTTTTGAGCAAAGCAAAATCCTCCTCCCAATGCCGGATAAACTGCTCACCACAATCTTCCTGCTGCTCAGCATATTTCCGCACCATCTTCTCGCCGGCCTCAAGCAGACCAAGAAGAGCAAGACGCTGCTGTTCTGCGTTCCCCTTTTTTCCTGGTAAAGAACGAAACAGAGTTGGCTGAAAAAGAAGAGAGAGCCAACAATCAATAAAATGGCGAACCTCAGCAGGCGCTGCCTGTCTACCCTCTTCCTGTAACACCGCATAGGCAGCCTTGGCGTGCAGCTCCAACACAACAGGATGCAAGAGATCCGGCCCCAGACTGACCTCTCTGATCTCTCGGACTCGCCCCTCCTGCCAAAGCCGAATCAAAGAAAGGGATCGACAACAAGCTGCAAGGGAATCCGGGGTCTCTGCTTTTTTCGAAAATGACGATGAGGTGCTCTGCGTTTTTCCTGCCATCCTGCCTATCCTGTTCAAGACCATCAATGCGGCCTCTCCCCTTATCCACTCTTACCTGATCTCAGCTCTGTACAAAAATCAGTGCAAAATGATCCGAACCGTTGCACCCGGATGAAGACTTGGCACTTTCTCGTAAAATACTCTACCGGAAGATCCAGGAGAAGCAAAACGTCTCTCTATTGATTGTCGTGTTTCTCCGGCACCCACCTTATGCTTCCACAGCACAAAACCATCTCGCCATTCTATCCGGCGTTTATAAATATCCTCCAGCACGGTGCGCTCATTAAAAAGACGGAGGATTTCTTCATCATGGATATTACTGATAACAAGGCCTGGATTCTGTTCCATGATCACGGGATAATACTTGCCGTCACCGTAAAAACGTTCGGCAAGATCCCATAAGGTATCGGTTTCCTTGATCAGGTACAAAAAAGTTCTTTCCGACCATCTTTCTTCGGGCAGCAGGGGTGAGGGCTTGACGACTTGAGGCTTCTCGGCCTTTGCTGGCGCATCTTCAGAGGACCGACCAAGTTCTATTTTCCTGGACACGACCTCTACGACGACGAGTGGTATTCTCTCCGCACTATCGCCGGCTGCTGCTCCCTCTCCTTCTGTTGCATCTCCTGCTGTTGCAGCAGAGGCGACGACTGCTTTCTCTGTCCCGCCGCCTTTGGATGACTTGGATGAGATCTTCTTCGCCTTATCCTTTATCTTATCCTTCACCTTATCCTCTTCGTATATAAGCGGATCATCCTCTTCAAAGGTATCTTCTTCGACGGAACCAATCTTCTCGGAATCAGGCAGAGCGCACACAATCTGTTCAGCATGCTTACTGTTCCGGCCTGCCAACTTGAGATCAGTCTTCAAGGCGACCACCCGTTGATTCAGGTCGTGCAAACGTTCCTTTGCCTTTAAGGAAAAAAAGAAAAAAATCGATGCAAGAAGGACAAGAAGCAGTAAAAGGAGAAGGACAGCACGGCGACTGCCTGAGGAACGTTCCCTCTCTGCCGTTTTGCCCGCCCCGGACGATTCCGCAAGTACAGAAGATCCCTTCTTCTCAGCCAGCGTATCCAAGGCCTGAAAGCAGGTCAGATCGGCATCGCATTGGGGGCAATTTTTACTGTCGGGCGGCACACCGGGTCGTTCACAGACAGGACAGGTTAACGTGTCAGACATTATTTCCGAATATCTCGGTGAATTTTCTGGGTGCTCATGGCATAATTTTCCAGAACTTCATCCACCTCCGGCAAAATGGCATGCAGCTTCTCCGCCACAGAGCCATCCTGTTTTTCAGCGGCCTCCAGAACCTCGGAAATGACCCGCAGAAATTTTTAGCCTTGCCCGGATCTGTTTTAAAGCAGATCTCACTGGCGTTTTCTATCTGCATCAGGGTATTGACCTGAGCAAGCCTTTTATCATCCAAGGCCGCAGAAAGGGCCGCAGATGCTCGCATAGTCTCCTCGTAGGAGCCGTTCTCGTCAACCTGCCGCAGCCTTTCTATCTTGTCCCGAAGCTGATCCTGCACTCTCGGCTCAATCAACACGGCGTAATCATCCAGCATACTTTCCGCGTAGTAGAGTTGCGTCAGGGGAGCCTCTTCATTTGCCGCAATCTTGATCGCCTTGTGAATTTGCTTGCGGGCCTGCTCGTATCGTTTCTCATCCACTCTGTCGTTTTTCGGATCAACAACCCCGTTAATGGACCCGATAATGCTTCGCGCCCGGTTCTGTAAATCTATAACCGTATAGGTGGAATATTGCTCTTTATCAGCATCAGAGAGGGCCTGTTCAAGTTCAAGAAAAAGTTTCTCATCTGCCTTGCCCCGAGACAGGGTTCTTGAGAGAGCCACCTCCGGATGATTCAGCAAAGCCGCATTAACAGAGACGAGGTTATTTTCATCAATATCCAAAGTAATTTCAATCCGGGAAGGCAGCAAAGGCTTTCGGGCGGCCCCTTCCTCCTCCTTCTCTACCTTTTCCTGTTCTTTGTCCTGATCAATCCCCAGCCAAAGATCTCCGATCCCCTGCTCTTTCCTGTTGACCACATTATAAAACTTCATATGCACCAGCTCCTGCTCTGCATCAACCAGTTGAAAAACTTCAGTGCTGGAACAGGGCAACGGGGTGTTTTTCTCCACCATCAAAAAACGCTGATCATTTTCAAGCTTGATATAATAATCATGGGCAGCAGCATGCACGATCTCAACGACCCCGTGTTCTACCGTATGCCTCTCCAGATCAAAACCGCAATGGGAACAGGTCGTGGCATTCTGGGCCGTGTTCCTCGTGCATTGGGGGCATTCAACTGTATCTGCAAGACGATGACTGAGGATAGCCGCCCCTTCAGCAACAGCAAGCATGGGCCGCTCATGCAGCAGCACTTTCTCCTGGCCAAACTCTTCCTTCACGGCCTTAATAACGCAGGGGATGCGAGAGCTTCCCCCGACAAGAAGCACATTATCAATCAGATCTTCGGTAAAATGGACATCAGCAATCACCCCTCGAACCAGCCCCAGCATGGATTTCAGCAAGGGTATCATCATGCCTTCAAAACGACCACGAGGCAGTTCCACCTCAACATCAAGAGGATCCCCGTCCTGATCCAGCAGAACCCCGAGAATCTCAACACAGGTCTCCTCCTGATCGCTCAAGGCAATCTTGGCCCTTTCCACAGCGGTCTTGAGTTCAGCAAGAAACTTATTTTTCCGGGCAGGCTTCTGCTGCGCAATCAGGGCACGGATATCCGCAATACCCTCGTCCCGTGCCGTCTCCTCCAAAACATAGTTGATCAGCAGCTGGTCAATATCTTCACCGCCCAGCCACATATCACCGCCCTTGCCCATCTCGATGATTCGGCCACCGCTGATGGTAAGGATGGAGAGATCCAAGGTACCGCCACCGAAATCAAAGACCAGCACGGTTCGCCCGTCATTACCGGATATCTTGTCAACCCCAAAGGAAATAGCTGCTGCTGTAGGCTCCGGGAGGAGACGACGCACCTTGAGTCCAGCCAGGGCAGCCGCTGTCCTGGTCCCGTGTTTCTGTTTATCATTGAAATAGGCCGGCACAGTGATAACTGCGGCATCAACCTCGTCGCCCAGTGCGGCTTCAGCATCTGCTTTCAGCTTAGCCAGAATCTTGGCGGAAATCTCTTCAGGAGTAAACTCTCTGCCTCCGATCTGAATGGCAAGGCTATTGGCTGACCCCCGTGAATGGGTGGAGAGCTGATAAGGATGGCTCTGTTTGCTGATCAGCTCCTGCACCTCTTTTTCATGAAAATTGCGACCGATAAGACGCTTAACCGCTGTTATAGTGTTTTCCGGTTCCTGGCGGATCCACTCCAGAGCATCACGCCCAACAATGAATTCCGGCTTGCGCATCAGACGCTTTTTCACCATCACGCAGGATGGTGTGATGTATTCTCCCTCTGCGTTCTTGAGGACCTCTGTGCTCACCTTTTTTACGGCAACAACAGAATTAGTGGTCCCGAGGTCTATACCTATTGATTTTTTCATCCGTGCTTCTTTTACTCGCTTCTTCCGCTCGTTTCTTCTGCTCGTTATCCGGTCAGATCCTTTTTTCCGTACCTCTTGCCGATTTCACTTCAGTCAGTTTACTCGCCAAACAAGGTCGCTGCAAGATACTCCCGATTCATTCGGGCAATATGACGGATCGAGATCCCCTTTGGGCAGACTTGCTCGCATTCCCGGTGGTTGCTGCACGAACCGAATCCCTCCTTATCCATAGCCTCTACCATGGACAAGGCCCGACGTTTCCGTTCAGGTCGCCCTTGGGGCATAAGGGCAGCTGGGATATCTTGGCCGAGGTAAAAAGCATGGCTGCCGCATTGGGACAGGAGGCAACGCAGGCCCCGCACCCGATACAGGCTGCCGCATCCATAGCCTGCTCCGCCTGCTGCTGTGGCACCGAGACCGTATTGGCATCCGGGGCAGAACCCGTATTCATTGAAACAAAGCCACCTGCCTGAATGATTCGATCAAAAGCGGAACGATCCACCATCAAGTCTCTCACCAGAGGAAAGGCCTTGGCGCGGAAAGGCTCAATGCAGATCACCTGTCCATCCTTAAAATGACGCATATGCAGCTGGCAAAGGGTGGTACCCCGCTCCGGCCCATGCGCAATCCCGTCAACCACGGCTCCGCACATGCCGCAGATTCCTTCCCGGCAGTCATGGTCAAAGACCACAGGATCTTTTCCCGCCAGCGTCAGCTGCTCGTTCAGAACATCCAGCATCTCCAGAAAGGACATATCCGTGCTGATCTCCTTCAGAGCATAGGTTTCCAGGCACCCTTTTGCGGTTTCATTTGCCTGTCGCCAGATCTTTACTGTGATGGATATATTCTTTGCCGCCATTACCTTCTTGTCCTGTCTGCAATTATTCTTTATCTCTCTGCCGCAGCTGCTCAATTATATCTTTGTCGAGCCCGGTATATTTACAGATCGTCTCCACAGGAACTTGATCACGCAACATATTTAGGGCTGTCTCTATTTTCCCCTGCTCAACCCCTTGGGCAAGACCTTGCTCTAAGCCATCCTTAGCAGCCTTTTCCAATGCACCTTGCTGCATGGCAATAAAGTCCTGTCGTTTGAACTGGATATCCAATTCCTCCTCGCTCAACCCGGCGGTGTTGGCAATATCAAAGGCTTCAAGCAGCTGGGGCTCGGTAAATGATTCCGGCACGAACTCCAGCTCACCGGCATGCTTCACAAAGTAGAGCCATTTATCGGTGATGGAGGAAAGTTCCGCTTCTGTTTTGGTGAATTTGGGTAATTCCGCAAAAATGAGTTCGATATCATTGCTGTATTGCAGAAGAACTTCGCGTTCCCGAAGATTCCAGTAGGAAATCGTCTTGGCAAACTCAGGAAACATCTCAAAATCCGTCAGAGTCAGGGCGATAATCGGCTCCAATGTTGTATACTTCCCGGATTTTTTCAGCTGGGTCGAATAGAGCTTTGCTGCATTATACAGCACTCTTTTCTCAAAGCCCTCCACATTGAGCACCTGCATCTCCACAATGACCTTGCTCTGATTAGAGAGTACCGCCTTGACATCCACATAGCTGTCCTTCATGCCCTTGAGCAGAGGGATCTGATAGGGATCAACTATGGTCAGGTCGGTGACCCGTTCCTCGCCGAAATCAATGATCGCATTGAGGAAGCTTATCAGTACATTCTTTGACTGCTCACTGCCGAAGACCTTTTTAAAGGCGAAATCGGTTTTTACATCTAAGAAACGCATAGTTGTTTCCTTACGGTTTATCGTCCCACCGAATCCAGTAGTACATCCAGAATGACGTTGGTGTCAAAAAGGACTTTCATAAATACTTCTCTTCCAGATATTGTTTATAATCTTCCTCTTGTATGCCGCTCCCTTTTAACACGCCCTTGAGAGACGCTACGGTCGGCGGAAGCTGTGGCTCCTTTTCCGCATTGCTATTTTTCAGCATTTGAAAGAAATCCGCCACAAGGCGAGACAGAGGCTTCCCGTTTTTTGCGGCATATTCTTCTGCCGAATCAATCAGGTGTTTCTCCATGTTCAGGATCAGTTTTGCGTTCATAATGTTGCTCCTGTGTTATCTTCCCACCATAACATAGTGAGACCAGTCTTTCACCGGCCTGCGGTTACGGATGAAATCCAGCCGGGTTTGCCTCTCGGATAAATTCGGTCAGCTTGTTGAGCTGTTTTTTGAGGTCATAGCCTGATAGATCGGCTTGGTACTGTTCCGTTATATGGCGGGCCACATTTACCTTGTTGGCCTGCGTTGCCTTACCCTGTCCGCCCTTTATCTTCAAGGTGTTATCATATTTTCCGAACGGGCCTCTTTTCTTTGCCTTCGGGCAGACATCTCCAATTGCTGCTTCCACTTGCTCCGCAGGAAGGTAATTCTCAATTTCCCGTCCTTCGGTTATCCAGGCATGCCCTGGTCCGGTATCAAACTCATCCCGCAGTCGCCGTTTGGTTCCATTGATACGAGAACGAGACTTTTCCTTATCGCTATCAATCAGAATCACACCTCGGTTATTCAGTTTGCGTAACGAAATAAAATCGTTGATATCCTGCGATTCAGTCTCTGCATTGGACAAATGCGAAAGTAACCTGCCGCCGTAGAACATAATACTGTAATGGATGCCTTCCACCAAGTCTTCGTTCATGCTTTTCAACCACCAGTTCAGATAAATTCTGTCCGACGGTCCTTCAACCCAAATAATACAGTTTGCCTGAAGGAGATCTGAAGGATGATAGCCCAAATCTTCACAGACCGCTGACTTCTGACGACCAGAGGTCACTCGCTCGACCTCGGAAGCACCGTTGACCAATTTGATATGATAGATTTCAGCATCAGGCACGTCCATCAACACGTTAGAATGCGTGGTGATGAAATACTGATTATTGGTATGCGCTGCAAGATAGCGGATCAGCTTGCGCTGGAGGATGGGATTGAGATGCAGTTCCGGTTCTTCAATACAAACGACATGCTCGGAAAGCACGGTTGCAGCCGCCGCGAGAATGACCACCTCGTGAATACCGGTTCCCAGGGATTCGATGGGCAGAACTTTGCCGTCCATGTGAACAAGGATGGTGTCGCGTTCGTAGGGAATTTCAAGAACAGCATCGGGGCGGTCAACGACATCGCGGAGAAAATCTGTAATCTCGTTAAATTGTTCTCGGTCGTGCTGATTATGTACATCGGGATTCTGAAGCTTTGCTAATCGGTCGATGATGCCTGTGCCGTCAAAATCATCGGAGCTGCTTCCCTTTGCACCTATTCTTCTGATGGCCGGGATGAGCTGTGCTTTAATCTGAACGGGAGATGACTGCATTTTTGCAATTGTATCTGGCTCCCAAGAATGCTGTCTTGACCCACCACCAGCCTTTGTAAGAATCTCCCATAATGCAGATAATTCTCCATCAGTAAGAACTTTAATTGCTTTCAGCCAAGACTCTTCAAACCCTCTTTTTTCCGACGGCAAAGGAGGCAAGTTGATTAACGTCCAGCATAGTGCCGTATTGTCTATTCTCGCCTTTTCTTCCATTACCTTTAAAATCAGGCTATCAACCGAAACATTTTGATATTTCTGAGGAAGATATACTGTACGCTTATCTAACTCAGCAACTAGCCAATGATCAGATGGGAGTTCATCCTTGTCTACTCTCTCACCAATTCCAAGCAGTACAGGTGGATTATCCGAGAAATGCTGGTCCAGTGCATCAAAAGGTAAATGTTTTTTTGAATAAATATTATTCTTTAACGCGTCAGGAACTTGCGGGTAAACCTCACTCAAAAACCGAAGCACATTGGACTTCCCCGCATTATTCTGCCCAATAAACAGATTGATCTTCGCAAACTGATCAAAATACTGCGGCTCCCGACCAAAACTTCGGTAGCCAGCAATGGCAAGATTTGGAATAATAACCATAAGTCGCCCAGCCTCTATTTATAACTCCGCTGCGAAGGCGTAACCGCCTCGAACTGGAGCGGTTCCTGATGGAGGAGAGGAGGCTGTCCAACCCCTCTATGCTCCCAGACCGTTACATGCGAATACTGTGCATCATCCCGCTTGGCCTCATGCTCCTCGGTCTGACTTTCCTCCCGCAGATGACAACCGCAGGACTCCTTCCGTTCCAAGGCATCAAGCACCATGACTTCAGCGAATTCCAAAAAGTCCGCCACCCGACCTGCCCGTTCCAGCGACTGGTTCAGCTCCTGCCCGGTTCCGGGCACGTACACATTGGCGTAGAACTCTTCCCTGATCGCCGGGATCTCAGCAAGCGCCTTAGTCAATCCGTCCTTATTCCGTGCCATACCGCAATGATCCCAGAGCAGTACCCCAAGCTTACGGTGATAATAATCCACCGGCTGGGTACCGGACTTTTTCCAATCTCGATTACGTAAGAGCCGAGCGACCCGTGCCGTGACCTCCTCCTCTGTCGCAATAAAATCCGGAGACTCAACCGTCGGGCGATCCGAACCAGCCTTAGCCAGATAGTTCCCCAGGGTAGCGGGCAGAATGAAATACCCGTCTGCCAAGCCCTGCATGAGGGCACTGGCCCCGAGCCGATTGGCCCCGTGGTCAGAGAAGTTGGCCTCGCCAATGACGAACAGACCATCCAAGGTCGACTGCAACTGATAATCCACCCACAGGCCGCCCATGGTATAATGCACTGCCGGATAGATCATCATCGGTTCCTGAACAGGATCTGAGGCGGTGATGCGCTCGTACATCTGAAAAAGGTTACCGTATTTCTTCAGAATGGTTTCCGAGCCGTCCCGTTCAATAGCTTCGGCAAAATCCAAATATACTGCCTGCCCGGTCTCGCCCACGCCCTGCCCTTGGTCGCAGACCTCCTTAGCATTGCGCGAAGCCACGTCTCGGGGAACCAGATTACCGAAGCCGGGATATTTGCGCTCCAGGTAATAATCACGCTCTGCCTCCGGGATCTCCGCCGGGCCACGAAGATCATTCGTCTTCTTCGGCACCCAGACCCGACCATCATTTCGCAGGCTCTCGCTCATCAGGGTCAACTTGGACTGATAATCACCATGCACCGGGATGCAGGTCGGATGGATCTGGACAAAACAAGGATTGGCAAATCCGGCCCCCCGTTTATGGGCCCGCCAAGCCGCTGTCACATTGCTGGCCATTGCATTGGTGGACAGATAAAAGGCATTGCCGTAGCCGCCCGTAGCCAGTACCACCGCATTGGCCGAGTATCTCTCCAACTCGCCGGTGAGCAGATTGCGGACAATGATACCCCGTGCCTGCCCGTCGACCACGACCACGTCCATCATCTCCCGCCGTGAATAGATAGTGACCTTGCCAGCTGCAACCTGACGCATCAGAGAGGAATAAGCACCAAGCAACAGCTGCTGACCGGTCTGACCACGGGCGTAAAAGGTGCGGGAAACCTGGGCTCCGCCAAAGGAGCGGTTAGCTAGGGTACCGCCGTATTCTCGGGCAAAAGGTACCCCTTGGGCCGCGCAATGATCGATGATGGCGTTGGAAATCTGAGCGAGGCGATACACATTGGCCTCGCGGGAACGAAAATCGCCGCCCTTGATGGTATCGTAAAAAAGGCGAAAAACAGAGTCACTGTCATTCTGATAATTCTTGGCTGCGTTGATGCCCCCCTGTGCTGCGATGGAGTGGGCGCGACGGGGGCTGTCCTGAATGCAAAAGGATTTGACGTTGTAGCCGAGTTCAGCCAGCGAGGCCGCTGCCGAAGCTCCGGCCAGACCGGTACCTACGACAATGATCTCGTACTTGCGCCGGTTGGCCGGGTTGACCAATGTATTACTGAAGCGACAGTTGTCCCATTTTTCGTGTAAGGGGCCGGGGGGAATATCGGGATGGAGGCGCATGGGCGTTACGATATATTGAGTGGCTTAAAATAAAATCTCTTGATGAATGACGTAGAAAAATTCCGCAAGCGTTGATCAGGCCTGTTTCATCTCCACAAAAAAACAGAAGAGTGCAAAAAAAAGCCGAACAACTCTCAATAGTTCCTCACCATAAAACAACAACAACTCCTAAAAAGACCATACAGATAAGAGTAGCCAGCAGGTAGGCCCCGCCTTGAATCAAGCTGTTATGCCGTGGATGATGAATACCCCACGTCTGCAATAACGACCAAAAACCATGGCTGATATGCAGAATCAAAGCCGTTATTCCAGAAAGATAAAAGAAGGGATAGAGGGGATGAGTCAAAGTTTGCTCCACGACATCTGCAATGGGCAAGGTTGGATCAACAAAACGAACATTGAAAAGGTGAAGAAGGAGGAAGGCGAGAATAATCAGCCCGGTCCACGGCATGGTACGAGAGCCCCAAGTTTCTCCCCCTGAGGAACTCTTCACAGCGTACCTACTGCTGCCGGCTGCATCCTGGTTCTTCAGGAAGAGGCTGATACCTATAAAAATATGGGTCGGAAAAATGATGAGCAGAAGAATCTCTGCCACAGGAACCAGTGGGCCTAATGAATGCAGCTGCTCCGCATAGGCATTAAAAGCGGCTTTCCCTTGAAAGATAAAACTATTACCCGCTGCATGGGTCAGCAGAAAGACACCAAGGAGAAAACCGGTTCCGGCCATGGTGTACTTTCTGCTGAGTGATGAGAGCGTCCCTTGCAGGAAATCGAACATATTCTCGAATTATCCTTTTTGCAGTTCTTTTCTCAGGTGCTTGAATTCCTCCATCATGGCCTCCCGGAGCTGAGAGAAACCCTCCTGAACCTGATGGACTGCGTCCTTATTGCTGATACAATCGGAAACAACAGATGGTGAAGGAGCCGCATGCTGAACCGGCTGCTCTTCTTTGCTAGCCATAACCCGACGAAAAAAATCCTGCTGCCAGGCTGTGTAATGGTGGACCAGGGCCGTTAGCTCAAAGGGATCCTCAGCTGCGAATTCAAGCCCGGCCGCCAATTCCTGGACCACAACCTGATCATCGGTGTCCGGCTCGGACTTTTGCCCGATAAGAGCGGTTGCGGACTCCAGGAGATGGAGAATCACTATTTGCTGCTGGGTTCCTCCGCTCCTCTTCGCAACTCCTGCCAGTTCGTTGACAGATCGTACATTATCAAGAGACGGATCCGAAGAAACTGCGGCGGCGGCGGCAATAAAAGGTGCTACATCAAAAAGAGGTGCAGCATCTTCTGTGTCTTCATCACCTCCGAGCAGCTCTCCTTCTTCCTCGTTTTCTAAGAAAGAAGCGGATTCCGTGTCTATAATCTTCTCGAAATCTCCTTCTACAGCAGCATCTTCAGTCAACAAAAGCTCGTTTTCTCTTTGCTCTTCTTCGACCTCATACTCTTGCTCAAGTTTCTGATCAAGCAGGAACTCTCCAGCCTCGCCCGGAGCTGTTTCAGCCGTACGGCCTAAAGCTGTCTCGGTTTCCAATTCGCCGTTTTCCAACAGATCCGCATCAAGGTTCAGATCAACAGCTTCCTCTTCCGGTTCTTCGATGCCCGGCTCACTCCCTTGGACTTCTTCATCATCCAGTGTCAGAACAAGCTCTTCAGATTTGTCCTCAGCTTCCTCGTCCAGCCCGAAGAAGCTATCTTCGGAATCGCTCTCATCAACTCCTGCGCAGTCTCAGCTTCGCCC
>MTKS01000020.1 GCA_004028495.1 Candidatus Electrothrix marina | reverse complement strand
GCCAGCCAATTTTGCCGCCACCGCAGGCAATCAGTGGTTTGAGCGTACCTTGGACGACTCCGCCATCCGCCGGATGGATATGGCCCAAGCCTTTCTTCTCACCGATGCCATCCTCAAGCTGTACGTGAATATCACCAGCGACATGGTGGTCTATCCCAAGCAGGTGGAACGCTATCTGCGGGCGGAATTACCTTTTATGTCCACGGAGAAAATCCTCATGGCCTGTGTCGAGCAGGGCAAGAGCCGCCAGGATATGCATGAGGTCATCCGTGAGCATTCTGTTGCAGCCGGTTTGGCTGTGAAAGAGCAGGGCTTGGAGAATGATCTCCTAACCCGTTTGGCTGATGACGAACGAGTGCCTTTTGCCCTGAATGAGCTGGAAGCGATGATCGGTAATTACCAAGAATTCACGGGCCGGGCTGCTGAGCAGACCGATGAGTTCCTGGACGAGGTGGTGGGGCCGATGCTGGAGAAATACCAGGATCAGCTCGGCGGGATAGATTCTTCGCTTAAGGTGTGATGGAGACGACAGGTGAGGGGGGCGAGGCACCAAGGGAACGGCGTGCCGTTGCCCCTACTACAGGGTTGCTGCATGATAGTATGCAGACCTTTTATCTCAGAGTGCGTCCTGATCGGATTGCTCTGTTTCGCTTCCTGCTGGAAGGCTACGACGGTCTGGCCGTCCTCTCCACAATGGATGCGAAACAGGGGCTGGTCAGGCTGATTGTGCCGGAGTCTAGGTATGCGGAGCTGTGGCTGTTGTTGTTTGCCATTTGCCAGGATCTGTGTCCGGCGGCATAAGGGTGCCTTTGTCGTAAGCTGTCGACATCTTGGCCGTTTACTTTCTCAAGATCTCCGGCATGTTCGCGGATATTTTTTGCGCGTCTATTTTTTCTCTGCTGTTATCTTTTTTGGGATGAGTACGGTTAACCAGCTGGTTAGCGTCGATTCGCTTGAAGCGGAGCCGCTATAACAACCGCCTGACTCATGCGAATAAGCTGTTCTTTTTTTCTTGACGATATGCCGCACATGTATTTTAATCTCTTACAAGATAATTTAAAGTGTTGCTTGCAACTCTATATGCCCCTGCAGCCGAACGTTGAGCCTGAAATCGGCCCTCTGAACAAGGCGTGCTGTTGCGGTCGGCTCGGTCTTAATCGCAGTCTGTATCAATTTATTTTACAGTCTGTTTTAACTTATTTCATTAAGGAGAAAACTTATGAAGTTATCTGTAATTGGCCTTGTTGCCGCGTCTCTGTTGGTTGCCGGATCTGCTTTTGCGGTTGATATAGAAGCTGCTAAAACGGCGACGGCGAGCTGTAATGGTTGTCATTCCGGTGCGATGGCTCCCAAGTTTGCGGATGCGGTAAACAAGGATCCTGAGGCCATTAAAGCTGCAATCGTTGATGGTCTGGATACGGATAAGCCCGGGGTTATGCCTAAACAGGACTTAGGAGATCAGCTTGATAACGTTGTCGAATGGATCGCAGCAGGGGCTCCTGAAAGCGAATAATACGTGTTTGACGCGCTTGATCTGAACTAAGTGCGCAAAAGTAGTGAAGGGCAGGCACTCGCCTGCCCTTGAGTCTGCCAAGGCTTCTCAACTTCCCCCATCATTAATTCCTGTATAGATTGTCCTTGCCGTCTCCCTTCTGATTCCCTTTCTTCTTCATATTCATCAGACTGAGCCCAAGTTTCCATCCCGTGCATTCAGCAGTGGACCTATCCCGCTTCAAGCGATGTCGAAGCTGTTCCTCCTGTTAAGGCTAAATGTCTTGTATGATTTTAAATACTTTAGGTCTGGCAGCACTTAGGTCACCGGGATCTGTATATTCCTACGTTCAAGGGGAAAGTTTTGTTTTTCCAGTTGTTTATGTGTAAGCAAGGTGGTAGAATGCTCCTTGTATACAAGGGCAGGGATGGGAAGGATTCCTCTTGGGACTGTTTGTCGTATTACTCATGAAGGGCGGTGCCGAATCCGGTGCCAAATCTTAACCGCAGGAGAGGATACAATGAGTGAGAAGGAACTGTATCGGCAGAAAATGAAGGCCCGGTTTGATGAATTAATGGCGGATATCGACAAACTCAAAGCAAAGGCATCCGGGGCGTCAGTAGATATGAAACTGAAATTGACCCATCATATTAAGGAAATAGAAGAGAAGGTCGATGAGGGCAAGGCGAAACTGGCTGAACTCGGGAATACCAACGAGGAGCGATGGGAGTCGGTCAAGGAAGGGGTCGAGTCTGGCTGGGAGGCATTGAAGCACGCTGTCAAGGATGTTTCAGCCAAATTCAAGGAGTAACGCCCTGCCTGATTGTACGTCGCCCGGATAGAATACTCTATGGAATCATTCGATCCGGGCTTCCGTTATTGCTGCATCATCCCTTTTTCTGCATCTTCGCCCAACTATCCCGCAGGGTAACAATGCGGTTAAAGACCGGTTTCTCCGGGCTGCTTTCCTTGCTGTCCAAACAGAAATATCCCTGCCGCTCAAATTGTACCCGATCCTCCAAGGCGATATCGGCCAGATACGGCTCCAGAATACTGTTCTCCAGCACTTGGCAGGAGTCAGGATTGAGGAATTCCTTAAAATCCTTTTCCTTGTCCGAGTCTGGATTCTCCACGCTGAAGAGCCGATCATAGAGACGAACCTCTGCCGGGATGCCGTGCTTGGCTGAAACCCAGTGGATAGTCCCTTTGACCTTGCGTCCGTCCGGGGCCGAGCCGCCTCGCGTCTCGGGATCATAGGTGCAGTGCAGCTCAACGATCTCGCCGTTTTCATCCTTGATGGCCTTGTCACAGGTGATCAGGTAGGCGTAGCGCAGGCGCACTTCCCGGCCCTCACTGAGGCGGAAGAATTTCCTGGGCGCGTTCTCCATATAATCATCCCGTTCCACATAGATCTCCCGGCTGAAAGGGATCATCCGAGTGCCCATGTCCGGGTTCTGAGGATGATTCTGCGCTTCCAGTTCTTCTTCCTGCTCTTCCGGGTAATTGGTGATCACAATCTTGAGCGGGTCAAGCACACCCATTACTCTAGGCGCATGCACATTCAGATCATCGCGCACCGAATTTTCCAGCACGCCCATGTCGATCCAGGAATCACGCTTGCCTACCCCGATGGTCTCGCAGAAATTACGGATAGAGGCAGGCGTGTAGCCGCGCCGCCGCAGGCCGGAGATTGTCAGCATCCGGGGATCATCCCAACCGTCCACATGGTTTTCCTCCACCAATTGAAGAAGCTTGCGCTTGCTCATCACGGTGAAGTTAATGTTCAGGCGGGCAAACTCATACTGGCGCGGGCGGCAGGGCGTGGTCAGGGTATCTAGGACCCAGTCGTAGACAGCCCGGTTGTTCTCAAACTCCAGGGTGCAGATGGAGTGGGTGATCTGCTCAATCATATCCGACAGGCAATGACAGAAATCGTACATCGGGTAGATGCACCATGTGTCGCCGGTGCGGTGGTGATGCTTGTTCATGATCCGGTAGATGGCCGGGTCGCGCATGATCATATTGGGCGAGGCCATGTCGATCTTGGCCCGCAGGGAGCAGGTGCCCTCGGCCAGTTCGCCGTTTTTCATTTGCGCAAAAAGAGCGAGGTTCTCCTCCACCGAGCGGTCGCGGTACGGGCTGTTTTTGCCTGGCTCGGTCAGGGTGCCCCGGTATTCGCGCATATCCTCCGCGTTGAGATGGCAGACATAGGCCTTGCCCATCTTGATCAGCTGGACCGCGAAGTCGTGGAGTTGGTCAAAATAATCTGAGGAAAAATGGAGATGCTCGCCCCAGTCAAAGCCCAGCCAGCGCACGTCTTTCTGGATGGCGTCCACGTATTCGGTGGATTCCTTGCCTGGATTGGTGTCGTCAAAGCGGAGATGACAGACCCCGTTGTTCTCCTTGGCAATGCCGAAGTTCAAGCAGATGGACTTGGCATGGCCGATGTGGAGGAAGCCGTTGGGCTCCGGCGGGAATCGGGTGACGATGTTGCTGTGTTTGCCGGATTTGAGGTCTTCGGCGATGATTTGGCGGATGAAGTCTAGGGGTTTTTCTGGGGTATCGGGGGTGTTTGTGTTCATATGTTAAGGTCGTTTTAGGGAATGTTTTTTAAAATAAATTCAAGGGAGGAATCGATTTTTCTCTGGTTTTGAGTTCTTGGATCTGTATAACAGAAGATTGAATCGCTTATAACATTTCCTTTCTGCTCTAGCAAGAAATCATGTAGTTACCGCTGCTCTTGCTGTTGTGCCGTTGAGACACAAACGGTTTTATTCAAATCGTTCATCTTGAAAACGAAATTGCTCTACTAATTCTTGATCGGATATTTTGGCACGTCTGATCTCTTTCTGTAAAGTAGCATACTGCTTTTTGGCCCAATTCTGCACAATCTCATTTTTATGCTCATAAAATTCCTGTAAGAGTGCAGCTCTTTGCTCCAAGACATTTGCCTGCGAAAAACCGCTCCACGACATTGGTCGAATAACATCTTCGAGCTGCTTGAGAACATCCTCAACATTCGGAGCCTGTTCGAGAATGGTGTATACGACAGGGTTCCATTTCAGTTTTTTTGTTTCTTTTGAGGAGGATTTTGCAGAGAAAAAACAGGTTGCGACAGCCACAACCAGTGGAAAACGGTATTCAGGATCAACTGCGCACCATAACAGAAGTACATCATCCGGTATTTGATCAATTGAAGCACCATGATAATCGTTAAACAACGATGTCTTCTTGTATTTTTGAACCTGATCATCCCCAAGAAAAAAATCAAGAAATAATTCTGGATGATTTTTTGCCAATACATTAAGAAGAGTTGGTAGGTCAGGTTCGTTAATCTGCTGATCAAACATTTTCTTTGCAAGATTTTTGATTACCTCTCTTGCTGCGTCAGTTCCATCAGGCCCGCTGAGACTTACACTGGCTATACATGTTAAGTCGTAATCATTATGTATTACCTTCCTGCCATTATTTATTTCAAATAGATAATTACAAAGAGTATCCCTTGCCAATTTCATGAGCTTATCTGAATAGTCTCTTTTCCGCTCAAAGAATCTCATCTTAAGGATTTCAATAACAACATCAAGACCATTTTCCTTTGAGAGCATCTTTCTTAGGAGTTCAGCAAGATCGTCATCGCTGATGGATTCATGCACACGGCCATAAGCAAGACATTTAAAATCGTCTATTCGCGCCTTCCCGATATCCAAGGCTTGATGCAGACGTTCCACACCTCGCTGATCAATCGTTGACGTCGTTTGCAAGATAGGAAGCCATTCGCCCATCAGGTCATCTTTTACGATGCCATCAAGCAAGTTGTCGTATACTTCAAAATCATGTTCAGCGCATGAGGAAAGAAAACCGTGAAAGACAGCGTATTGGCGTTTTTCATGAGCTGTTTTTGCAAGTTCTGAGCGCAACTTTTGAAAGAGTTCCATTCTGTCGCTACATCCAGCCGCCAGACCTCTACCGAAATGTTCCAGTCTTCTGCTATACTCCGCAGAAACGAGTTCTGGTAAAAACACATTCAATACATCAAGACTCTGAGCAAGCTTTATGCCTATCTCTACTGTCCTTGTTTCCTCTTCGGCTCTATTGTCGTAAATGTCAAAATGATACGAGAGGGCATACGTTCTTGCGAATTCCAGAAGATCAACAGGTTCCAAGTGTTTTCCCAAAGAATGAAGTCTGTCCTTGCTTTCTTGAGTAAACGTTTTTTTCTCACGCCGGATGATACCTCGCACTGCAAGCCATCCTTCGCTCCAAGGCTTTTGAGCATGTATTTTTCTAGCTGCTTTTTCAAGCGCATCATAAGCCCCCCCTCTTACCCATAACTCCTCAAATTTACCACTCAACGTTCCTTCCGCTTTGTCAGCAAGTGAATGATTCGACAAAGCAAGGTTTACACAAATATCTATAAATATTTCAAACCATAGGGTGACATTTTCATGTGTTTGTGGTTGATAGCCATAATCTCTGCGTCTGGCTCCGAAGCTGAACTCTTGCACCGCTCCAAAATACCGAGCCTCCAATGCTGCTTCAAGAAGATGAAGCCCAAGTTTCTGTTTGTCTTGATCTTCAGAATCTATCAATCCTTCAATGATTTTAGCTCGCACCTCAACAGGCGCATGCGTACCTGACCAGTAAAGGTGGAAAAGGGATTTGAGGTAATCACGAGATTCTTGATTCCGACTTTCTTCATCTTTCCTTTCCCACAAGACAACTCGACATAATAGGTGGGTGCAACGTTCAAACAGCTTCGGATTATAAGCCAATTTATGGAGGAGTTTAACAAATATGCTCTGTTGTCTCACAAAGACCTCTTCAGTCTCCTGTGCAGCCCGTTCAATAGCAGCAAGAGTTTTTGCTGGAGCAACCGGAGCAATATTGACAAAGACCGCCATGTCAGAATCGCTCAAGTTACTGACGTGCTTCCCTATCCAACCATCAGGTTCAAGCCACGCCTCAACAATCTCGACGGCCTCTACGCAGTTGTGAAGATACCCCAGACGACGAGAAAAAGACTTCATCAGTCGCTCTGAGGTGCCCTGAAATTTCTGAACCAAAACATCTTTGGGAATGGACGCAAGCGCACGTTTGGCGAGCCAGTTGGCGATGGCCTGCGGCAGCACGGCCCGCCATACGCTACGGGATTGGACAAGCTCTCGCTTTTTCAGCTCCGCCACATCTCGATAAAGGTCAGTAGCGGACTTATCGGCAAAAAATGCGAGAAATTGTAACTCAGATTGTTCAGAGGTGGTATCGCTACCTTCAAAGGAATAAACAAGGGAACAGACTTCAGCAGATCGGAGCAGGTTTTCGTTTTTCTGTCGGTCAGTCTGCCAGAAAAGCCGTTCGAACAGCTCATTATCACGAAAACCAGAAAGGCCTTCATCGCACTGTACCGTATTGGCAAGAGCAAGGGCTATGCGTGCATTCCCACCGGAAAACTCAGCAATGGTCTGTGCATCAACGTGGCTGATATGAGCAAAGCGTTTGCGAATCAGCTTGCTGACAACCTCCTCGCTGGCCGGTTCCAGCTTGAACACAAAGGTTTCTTCCGGGAGATCATCACGGACATCGTATTCAACCGTCAGTAGGCTGACAGCACTTTTTGGATAGGTGCAAATTTCGGTGAGGCGACGGTGTAAATCAGGAGGGCAGTTATCAATGATCAGAATTACCTTTGACTGCAAGGCAACAAGCTGCTCTGCCATTGCACCCGGTTCAGGCAAAGGAGAATTAGAAATGTCGGCGTAGATTGCCAGCGTTGAGTTAAGCTGCTTTTCCCCTATTCTCTCATCAAACAACGCTTGAATAAGTCGTGTTTTGCCTACCCCGGACAACCCGACCAAACGCACAGAGGAACAGGGTGAAGAGAGAGCTGAGCGCAGCCGAAGCAGACCATCCTGAATCGAGAGCACATTACCTGCGGTACCGGTTCTGTCATGCAGACGCAGCCCATCATCAAGCAGATATTCTTCTTTAATTCCTCCCCGAGCATGCGCCCAGTTCTCATAGGACCGCCAGCCTTGAAGTGCCCGGCCAATTTTATTCCGCACCCATAAAATCAGGGCAGGGTGATTGCGAACCCAATTTGCAACCTGGCCTTGATCAAGAAAATTTACGAACAGGCAACCGTCTGGATCATCGTCGGCCACTGCATCTCGCATTGCCTCAATACGTTCGGAAAGTCTAACTCCAGCTGCATCGGTTTTCGCACTGACAATTATATAGGCACCACCATGTGGAATCAGATCTTTGATGGATTGTTTGAGGATACCCTTCGGATGTTTTTTTAGAAGTATCTTGTCCTTCGGCTTTGGACGCATTTCTTTGCCAATCTTGGACGCACTCATTTCAGGCAGCTTTACCTGAATGACCGCATGCTTTCTCGGTACAAAGGCACTGGAAGGCGGTTCAATTTCTTCGGTTAACATGCCCCAATAAGCAACATCTACTCCCCCATCCGCAGCATCTTGATGGCCACCCCACGCTATTCCCCGCGTCGGTAGCCCCGCTGATCGATAATCCGCCTCACAGAGCAGGCCGATCAGGTTTCTGAGATCGTCGTCGCGAAGTTGGGCGATATCATCGCCAGTTATTTCAAGTAAGCTGGTCATCAATAGTTATATCATCCTATACGTATCGAAGGAGCCGCACTCTGATATCCCATGCCGAATCTAGGACTCAAAATCGCACCTCACCCCGTTTGAAACACCCGAAATCCCTGATTACCAAAACAGTAGATCACAAATTTAGAAATCTCCGCCTTGGGATATTCCACGCGTAAACCCTCGGCATAGCCGTTAATCTGCTCTGTATCTTCAACCCGCACCTGAAAGTCCTCAATGCTTGTCTTCATCTTCCTGAGCTCGGCATTGGAAAAATACTTGAACTCAACTACCCAGCGCAGGCCCGCATATTTTTCATTGTACTTGCCCACAAACTCCAGATCGCTTCGCCCTTGAGGATAGGAACGCTCCACATGCCAGACAAACCAGCGGGAAAGAAAACGGCTGCACAGTTCGTAAAAGGTGGTGCGGTAGAAGTTTTCGTTCACCTGCTGAAAGATGGCTTCGGGCAGCTGGGAAACATACTCTCGCCAATACCCGGAAAAAAGCTGTTCCAAATTCGGCTGATTGGCAAAGGCCTGCATGATCTCGGCATAGCGGGTGGACACGTCGATATGATGAATCTCGTTAAAATACTGAACAAAGATGGTGCGCATGTTCATGTTGGGCAGGCAAAGGAAAAAATCATCTTTTCGAGTCAGCATGCCGAGATAAAAGAACGAGATCGGAAAGAATGACGGCTCAAAGAACTGGTACATATTGAACTTCTCGACCAGAAAGGTGTCGTCAAAGGCGATGGAGTTATGCAGGGTCAGGCGATTAACAAATTCCTCGGTTAAGGCCGGATTGGAGGCAGTCAGGCGGCGTACCCAGGAAATATCGGTCTTCAGGTTGAGGTCGGTCAGGTGTTTGGGAATGGTTTTATGGTTTTGGAGCCAGTTGAGGAAGTAGAGCACCGAAGTCGAATTATACAGGCTTTCTTCGTCACTGCTGATGAGGTGGTAGCCGTTGTACTGATTTTTCATCAGCGTACCCACCTCGGAACGGGTGGTCGGATCAAGCTCCTGATCCTGAAAGACCGCATCCACCAAGGTGTCGGTCTCGGCCTGGGTGAAACCCAGCATGTTTTCAAATTGTGGGTCCAAAGTCAGAAAGGTGGCCACATTAAAGCCCGAGGCCATGTCGTCCATGGTGATGGGCAATACCCCGGTGATAAAGACATTAGCGATGCTCTGCGTTTCCCGGCCCTGTTTCAGGGTCTTGAAAAAGGTTTTGAAAAAGCCGTTGTCCGCTGTTAATTCACGGTAAAGCTGATCCTTATTGGCCGTGACCAGTTGATTGGCAAAATTATCGTATTCGTCAATGATGATGTATAAGGGCGGCAGCTCGTATTTTTTTATATAACTGATCAGTTTGCCCAGGCAGTCAGATACCGGAGCATCAGTGTCAATCTCGGGCATATTCTTGAGCAGGGCATATTCATTGCGCATATACTTGATCAGATAATTGCAATGCCCCTTGAAGCTGCGCTCAATAGCATCAAGGGTTTTTCCCGGTTCGATAACGGAAAAATTCAGATGCAGGATAAAACAACTGTTCTGCTTGCCGGTGGGGTGCTGCCCTATCCAGGTAGGGCCGAAGAGTTCGCTGAAGCGGTCTGCTGTATTGAGGTCGTAATAATGGTTGAGGATGGAGCAGAGCAGGGATTTGCCAAAGCGTCGCGGTCGGAGGAAGACAGGGTTGTTCACCATCTCCAGCTCGGCCAGCCAAGAGGTTTTATCGACAAAATAGCCGTTTTTTTCCACCAGCTCGGCATAGTTGGCAATGCCGTAAAGGATGCGTTTTTTCATAGGCGGTATTGGGGGGCTACACCAACATGGTGAGCAGATTAAGGAATCCGATAAAGAATCCGAGCAGGGCACCGAACAGGTTGATGTACTTAAACTGCTCCTCCATGATGGAGAGAAGGAGGCCCTCAAGGCGCATCAGGTCAAGGGAATCCACTTTTTCCGTGACCATCTCTCTGATGTTCAGGGTGCGCACCAGTCCCGGTACTTCCCGGACCAGCATTTTATTGGCTGTAAGGACGATGTACTCGGTTACGCCGTTGCGAACCCCGGTCGGCATCAGATTTTGGAGAATGCCCAGCGGCTTGGATGTCACCCGGTCCACCATCGTATTGATGATCTTGTCCAGCAGTTCCCCGGTTTGTTCGGAGCGAAGAACCCTGGTCAGCTCGTTAACAAGGCTTCGGCGCATCCTCTCTGACTGCTCTTTGCTCAGGAGCAGAGCCGCGCAGTCGGCAAGTGGAAGGCGTCCGTGGTCAATCACCGCCTCAAACTGATTTCTGATGGCATCGGAGATCATCATCTGCATTTTTTCCGAGCTGAGCATCCCCATGATTTTTTCAGCAAGTTGGTAACAGACCGCCTCCTGTTTTTCCTGCTCAACATGAATCAGCAAGTTCGCCAGCGGGGTAGCCAAAAAGGTTTTGGTCTGGTCAGCAAGGGCGCGGGCTGCTCGTTCCTGTATATCTGGTTGTTGCAGCCAGTCAGCTAGGTCATCTTCCTTTTTTTCCAGCCAGATACGGATGGTCCCGTCCATATTGTCTAAGTCGATAAAGCCTTTAGCCATAGCCGCCATGGGGCCAAGGCTATCCAGAAAATCCTCTACCCCTCCCTTGATAGCGATAACGAGCCGATCACGCATGGAAGGCTCCGCCAGCATATCCGCTGTTCGGCGTAAGAGCTGCGGTGCCTGTTGCTCAATGGTTGCGCAGATCAGTTGGACCAGTTCTTCTGGAAGAAAATCTTCTACAGCCTTGCCTGATACTGCCGCCTCGGTGAGTCCTTCCTGTATCCGACGTGCAAGGAGCTTGGTGTTGTCAGGGGAGGCGGCCATTTTTTCAAGACAGGCTTCTGTAAAGCAATAAAAGCCTTTTCGGTCCTCTGCCCGGAGTATTTCATCAAGCCTGCGAGTGCCGAATTTTTCCAGCTGTTCAGGAATAACCTTGTTCAAGGTTTCACGAAACTGATCAGAGTCGATATAGGTTCGCACCCCGCTTCGCAGTTGATACTTCAGGGTTCTGAGGCCGATTCGGGCATAGGCCCTGAAATGCCGGGGAATGACGGTCTGGATCGGGCCTAAGTCACGGACTAAAATATCCTGAACCTGATCGTCCACGATCTGATAGAGATGATCCTGGAAAGGCTCTGCGGACAGGGCCGTGCCAATATCTGTTGCGGTGAGCAGTTTTTCACCCACCATGTCGCCGATGTTTTCGGCAAGTTCATGGCGCTTGGAAGGTATGATCCCTGGGGTCATGGGGACCCGTTTGCCCAGGATATACCAAGGGTTCAGGGGGCGAAACAGCATGCGGATCGCCACCTTGTTGGTCAGATAACCGATAAGGGCGCCGAGCAGGGGCGGACCGGCGTAGGTGAGAAGCTGGGTTGTTGAGAGAGTCATTTTTTTTTGTAGAGTTATATCGTAAAATATTTAAAAAAATAAAGTCAGTGCATTACTTCAAAAAGTACGTCCCCTGTTTTCGGTACAGGGCTGTAGGGACAGACCCCCGTGTCTGTCCGATATGAAAGGGTGAACACAGGGGTTCCGCCCCTGCAGGAAAGAAAAGATAAAACATAGTTATGATTCCGTCCACCGGGAATCATAAGGAACATCTTTTTTCCTTTCCGTTTCACTTGGAAACAACGAACCTTTAGGGTATAGTTCATCACTGTATACATCTGATTGATACTGTTTCATGACAGTTATGACAGGAATTTTTTATATTCAAGGCAATCTCAAGGCAATCCAATGACCAAAGTTATAGCACTCGCCGGTAAGGGTGGGACCGGTAAAACAACAACCTCGGCCCTGCTTCTGAAATATCTCATCGCCCGCAAAAAGACCCCGGTTCTTGCTGTGGACGCCGATGCAAACGCTAATCTGAATGAGCTGGTCGGCCTCGACGTGCAAACAACTCTTGGAGAAATCCGTAAGGAGTTGAAGGGCGATATGCCTACAGGTATGAGCAGGGACCAGTACATGGAGATGAAAATTCATCAGGCCCTGATCGAAGAGACAGGCTTTGACCTGATGGTGATGGGCCAACCCGATGGGCCGGGCTGTTATTGCGCTGCCAATCAGTATCTGGCCATGACGATGGACAAGCTGGCAGACAACTACGAATACATTATTGTGGACAATGAGGCGGGGATGGAACATCTGAGCAGGATGAACCTGCGCAGTATTGACTACCTGTTCATTGTTTCCGATCCTTCTGCCCGTGGTATCATGACTGCCCGACGGATCGCCGATATCACCGGCCCGCTCAAGCTAGAAATCAAACACCAGTATTTGATGGTCAACAGGGCACCTGATCCGGTTCCTCCGGCTCTGCAAGCAAAAATTGACGAAGCTGTTGCTGAGGCGGATATGGACTTGGCCGGGATTATTTCCTCCAGTGACGACCTGATTGATCAGGAACTCAGTGGGGCCTCGTATTTAGAGCTGGCAGAAGATAGTAAGGTTATTGAGCAGGTTTTTGCCGTCTTTGATGCTATCTTTGAGCATTCAGCATAAGTTGCCAAGATAAGTTGCCAAGCAGAGTACTTTGAAAAATTAGTCTAACCTTGATACCTGTCTTTTGGACAGGGCGGTTCATTGCGTTTTATGATGACAGAAGAAGACGGACAGGCCATGATCGAGCTGATTCGGGTCAGCAAGGTATATCCCCCGGATATCCAGGCTCTCGCGGATATATCCCTGCGGATTAACAAGGGAGAGATCTGTTACCTCACGGGTATGAGCGGGGCTGGAAAAACCACCCTGCTTCGCATGCTGTGTGGAATTGACACACCGGATCGAGGCTATATTGAGGTTGCAGGTAAGGAACTGAATAAATTAACCGGTGCGCAAATGCAGGAGTTGCGTCGGAGCATCGGGGTGGCATACCAGGATTTTAAACTGCTACCGGACAAAACCGTGGCCCAGAATATTGCCTTTTCCATGGAAGTGGCCTATCGGAGTAGGTCGTTTATCCGGCAACGAACCGGGAAATTATTGTCTCTGCTTCGGCTGTCAGATAAAGTGAATACCCGGGCCGGGAAGCTTTCCAGAGGGGAACAGCAGCGAGTGTCCATTGCCAGGGCTGTAGCTAATGACCCGGTACTTCTCCTTGCTGACGAGCCCACCGGTAACCTTGATACAGAGACCACCGAGTTGGTGATGGACCTCTTTCATCATTATAACGAGAAAGGGACGACATTGCTTATCGCCACCCATGATCATTCCATTTATAATTATCCGGGCAGCAAAGTCGTCACCATTGAACAGGGACGGATGCTTATTGCCGGTGAGTCGAATGATTTCGGCGAATCGACTGAATTCACTAAATCCACTGTACCTATTGCGTCCACAGCTGCGACCGGTGTGACCGATACCGCCGCCACTCTGAAGGCAGCCAAAAGCGGTCATCAGGAGGACAAGCTCGGTGATCAGATTATCATGAACAGAGACCTCGGTGATCTCGGAGATATTGATCTTGGGGAGCTTGGTGTTCTTGGGGATGTCAGGAGAAAAGGGGCCGGAGTATGAAATTTCTCTTTGCTGTTCTCAGTCAGACTTGGCGCAATATTATTGAAACCTGGCGCAGTCAACTCCTCTCTCTGGTGACTATTACCCTATCTGTCCTGATTTTTGCTTTTTTTTACTTGGTCTACATGAATGCCCTCCATGCAGGCGATCTCTTAAATAATGATCTCCGCCTGATTGTTTATTTGGAAGAGCAACCGGATCATTCCCTGCAAGAGGAATATCGCCATAAAATTGAAAAATTTGATCAGGTTGAAAGGATAGAGTTTGTTTCTCGGTTGGAGGCCTATGATCGTTTTAAGGAGCAACTGAATGAGAACGAGGATGTTTTACAGGAAATACCCCATGATTTTCTGCCGCCCTCTATTGAGATCTTTCCCAAGAGAAGCCTGGATACACTGTCGCGGATAAAACTCTTTTCCGAATACCTTCAGTCTCTTCCAGGGGTGCTCAAAGTGCAGTACGGTAGGGAGTGGGTGGAACGTTTTTATTCCTTTATCCAGTTGCTCCGTATTATTGTTCTCCTTTCAGGTGCGCTGCTCATCCTGACCACAACCTTTATGATGGGCCATTCTATCCGCCTGACCATGTTGACTCGAAAAAAAGAGCTGGAACTCTT
>MTKS01000019.1 GCA_004028495.1 Candidatus Electrothrix marina | reverse complement strand
GGTGTGTGGTGTGGTGAAGAGGTTCAGCTCATTGCGATGGAGGTCGTATACTCCCTTGAACCGTTTGCCCATGCCGATGGGCCAGGACAGAGGAGCACATTCAATCTGGAGTTTTTCCTCAATATCAGCAAGAATATCCAGCGGGTCCATGCCGTCCCGGTCCAGCTTGTTGATAAAGGTGATGATAGGGGTATTGCGCATCCGGCAGACCTCCATGAGCTTGGTGGTTTGGGCCTCCACGCCCTTGGCCGAATCAATCACCATCAGGGCCGAGTCCACAGCGGTCAGGACACGGTAGGTGTCTTCGGAAAAATCCTGATGACCCGGCGTGTCCAGCAGGTTGATCTCAAAATCCCGGTAATTGAACTTCATTACCGAGGTGGTTACCGAGATGCCGCGTTCCTGCTCAATAGACATCCAGTCGCTGGTGGCATGGTTAGCGGTTTTGCGGGATTTCACCGCGCCCGCCATTTTGATGGCTCCGCCGAAGAGAAGGAGTTTTTCGGTCAGGGTAGTTTTGCCTGCATCCGGATGGCTGATAATGCCGAAGGTGCGCCGTTTTTCTATTTCTCTTTTCAGCTTGCTGCTCACAGGGGTACCTTTATCGGCTTGACCGATGGTTAGGATTATGGGTACATATTTTTCAATATCGCTTTCTTTGGCAGGCAAAATACCGTCTTTTGCTCTTTTATGCAAGAAGCGTCAACAGCAGGAAGAAGTTCATTTTTTTCTTTTTCTCAGCATTATCCAATTGCAATGGCGAAAAAATCCAGCATCATATATAGAAGTACACTCTCTACCCCAATCGGTGCGCTCCGGCTCATTGCTGATGACCATGCCCTGCTCAAAATCAATTTTCCAGAAAGGAGGAATGATCATGATTTCTCTGCGCGCCTGACAGCGGATGATCATCTCTTCTTGGGCCGGGTAAAAAAGCAGTTGAACGAGTATTTCCAAGGAAACAGGCAATGCTTCGACTTATCGCTCTGTCCGCTGGGCACCACCTTTCAGGAGGAGGTCTGGGCTTGTATCCAGGAAATCCCCTATGGCGAAACCAGAACCTATGGCGAGATTGCAATCGCACTCGGCAACGTGAACAAGGCCAGGGCTGTCGGCGGAGCAGCCAATAAGAATCCCCTGCCCATCGTTATTCCCTGCCATCGGGTGATAGGAAGCTCCGGCAGACTGACCGGCTTTGCCGGTGGGCTGGAGATAAAAAAATATCTGCTCGACTTGGAAGAGAAGGCGCGATGAAAAAGGATGAAGGTGTCTTTCCGGAGAGTTGTGCTAAGAGGATCAAACCTCAGTAATGTTTTTTTGCTCACTCCAAAGGCTTTCCTGTAAGGATGGACCATGCTGCCATGCAAAAGACAATCAGGGAAAACAACAGGATTCCTCCGGGCAGGAAGGCCCCGGATTTCCAATTGGACACCGTCCACATCCGCAATGACGGCTCCTTACTCTCGCTGATAAAAGAGAGGATATCTTCCTCGACTTTATCAAGGCTGCTCGGAGAGACAGACACTTTGATCGGTATGCCGCTTCGACCGTGGAGGAGAAGAACCCCCTCGTCCTCTGCTTGGCCGACGACTCTCCCGGTAGACCTGTTCCCTTCTCGGATAACACCTCCGCTGCGAGCGTTTGATTCCGGGTTTTGCAGATCAATGGCAGTTTCCTTGAAGATCGGAACAAGAAACAAAATATTTTTCACCACAGTTGCATCGACACGTTCCTGACTGACCCGATCCAGCCTGATGGTGAATGAGGGTGCAATAAAGGTGATGATCAATCCGGGGATACAGAACAGCATGGCTGCTCCGAAAAACGCCTTTATCAGTTCAACCGGTTTTGATCCTTTCTTTTTTTTTGTTTTCTCCATTTGCAGCTCCCATTTTTGACCAAAGACAAAAAAAAGGGCTCAAACATCTGCTTGCGCAGACATCCGAACCCTTTGTCATTTCCGAACTTGGACGTATCAGCTTTAAGCTTTAATACGGTCGCATGGTCCAGATACCGCAGGGGCAGGTGTCGGCGCAGAACCCGCAGGCGATGCACTTGCTGTTATCAGACACATACTCGAAGTTCACCCCGTCCGGCTCGGCGGCCACGACCTCCTGCCGGGAGATGGCATGGGTGGGGCAGATGGTCTCGCAGAGATGGCAGTCGCGGCAGGAGCCGCAGCTCAGGCAGCGGGCGGCCTGCTGGCTTTCCGTATCGCCTTTCTCTTCCGCCGGATCGTAATGGGCAATGGTCAGGGCTTCGTACTGGATCAGCTTCTGGGCAAAGGGTTTCCATTCTTTTTTACCCAGGACTGCGGCAAGATATTCCGCTGTCCG
The DNA here is from genome assembly GCA_004028495.1 of Candidatus Electrothrix marina. Classification (GTDB taxonomy): domain Bacteria; phylum Desulfobacterota; class Desulfobulbia; order Desulfobulbales; family Desulfobulbaceae; genus Electrothrix; species Electrothrix marina. The sequence goes on along the minus strand of MTKS01000019.1, from coordinate 12,056 downwards.
CTTGGCCGCGCCCAAGGCATTGGTTGCCAGACCGGGCCGCTCCACATCACCCACCGCCAGGATTTTGTCGTCACTGGTTCGACCCGCGTCATCGGTTTTTATCCAGGAACCGCCAGCAATATTAAGCACCTCAACACTTTCCGGCAGAAAGGGCAGGCTGGGCACATCACCGATGGAGATAATCACTGTCTGCGCCGGAAGCAGCTCATCCTTATCCGTGATCAGTCCCTCTTCGGTGACTTCTTTCGTCATGACCGGCCATTTAAAGGTGGCACCCAAGGCCTCGGCCGCATCGCGCTCCTTGCCGAAAGCCAGCGGCTTCTGGATATCAACCAAGGTAACTTCCTCAGCACCGAGACGATAGCATTCCGCCGCCACATCGCAGCCCACATTGCCGGCCCCGATAATCACCACCTGCTTGCCGGTCTCCATGGGGGAATCGCTCTTGGCCGCCTTCAGGTAATCCAGAGCCGGGATGACCCGCTCGTGTCCGGTAAAAGGGATGGTCTTGGGCTCATGGGTACCGACCGCAACAATCACATAATCGTACTCGGCCTTGAGTTCCTCCATCTTTTCCCGGGTCATGTTGACGCCCAGGTTGACCGTGATCAGGTCGTTCCTGCGGAAGCGATCCACCTCCATCTGCCAGACCGCCTTGGACAGGCGTTCCCAGGGGATGGTCTGGGCCAGCTTGCCGCCCAGTTCCTGGCCTCGTTCAAAAATATGGGCCTCGATTCCGGCCAAAGCCAGATGCCAGGCCGCACCCATACCTGCGGGTCCACCGCCGATGATCGCCACCTTTTGCCCGGTGGCCGCTTTGCACTTGGGCGGATCAACATTATGCACCGCCTGTCCGAGGACGGCGACATCAATGGAGTGATCCACCTTTTTCCGGGAACAGTTCTGAATGCAGAGATTAGGGCAGATCGTACCGCAGACCGAGGCCGGAAGCGGTGTGTAGCGCAGCAGCATCTCGTAGGCTTCATCATTCCTGCCCTCGCGGATCAGACGCAGGCGATCGATGGTCGGGATGTGCATGGGGCAGTAATAGGTGCAGGGAGCCGCTGAATCACGGTTGACCCACCAAGGTCTGCGCCGCCGCATCTCGCCGGACTCCACCACTCCGATGACCGAGCGGTCCAATCCCGGAGCCAGGTCCCGCAGAGGATCACCGCCGCCGAAACCGTTGTTCCAGACGCGGGCGGCAAACTCAGACATGGGCATAGGGCCGGAAAACATCAGGGCCCGCTCCTGGGCAGTCACGGCTGTGAGCAGATTCCACTCTTCGCGATTGCTCAGGGTTTCCAGCAGCTCCGGACGACCGATAGCCTCCAGATAGCCGGGCAGGCGTTCCATGAGCCAGCTCCATTCCGAGCCGGTCGGTTTGGTCAACTTTGCATTATTACGGGAGTAGCTGTCATCGGTTTTGCCGCGAAAAAACACCTGACCTCCAACCATACCTACGCAGGGACGATAGCCCAGCACATTGTCCGGGTTCTTGGCCTCGTGACCGCAGACAACCGCGATGCCGCCGCAGTTGAATTCGGCAAAGGTATCGCCCACAGAACCCAGCACCCACATCTCCGGCTTCTCATATTCCGGATTCCACTTGGTCATGGTCAGGCCGCGAGCACCGATGGAACCGCCGATCATCACTCGACCACCGGCCATAGCATTGCAAATGCCGTTGGTGGCATCGCCTTTGACAACGATGTCCGCGCCGATGTTGAGGTAGCCCACGTCGTCCGAGGCTGAGCCTTCGCAGATGATCGTGGAACCTGCCATGCTCATACAGCCCACGCGCTGCCCTGCCGGTCCGGTGATACGGATGGTTAAGGGACGCTCTACATTACCCAGTCGCAGCCCGATATTATGTTGACCAAAAGACTCCAGGATCAGTTCGTCGGCATCAGCGGCTGCGCCGCGTACCTCTTCCTCGAAGATTTTAGACGTCAGGCGCAGGCCCTTTGCATCTTTGCCGCTTACTGTTATTATTTTTTGCTCACTCATAGGTATAAAATCAGTGATTATGGGCAGCCTGCCCTTGTATCTGGTTTTCTTTCATTATATTGATAATTTTCTCATCCAAGCAGGAACGAAGAAAATTGTTCATCGCGTCCTGATCCCCGGTTGCGTAGAAATCAAGCATCAGCCGGTTGAATTCTAATTGTCGCTTTGCCGGAAGATTGATCGCCGGATAGCCGTTGTGCAGCAAAAAACCGTTCATCATAAAACGGCTTATCCATTTGCAATCCACACGTTTATTGGCGTCATAAAAAAACTGACAACGAGCCATCGTCAGAAAATAAAATATGGCTCGATCATACACGTCGGCAACCTGCTCTGCCTCTTCAATCATTCGGGTAAACAGCTCAGGTAACTCACCTGCTGATGGCGGCATATACTTTGTTCCTGCTATCATGACGCCACTGGAACGAAATTGGCCCCATTCTAAAGCATCTTCTTGGGCCGCGATCCCGTGTAGTGTACAGGCAATCTCGACAGTAACAGCAAACTGGTTGTTTTTCACCAAAGCAAAAACTTCCTGCCAAGCATTGGACTGATTCAAAACAATCTGCTGCTCACTCAGCTTATGGCCACCAACGGTTATGCCGTCCAGCAGGGTCTGAACTTCCGGCAGGGTATAGTTGATTCCCTCAAGGTTTATCGCATCGCAAACCAATTCGGACAATTGCCGCTTGGCCAGCATTAATGCCTTGGCCTTGTTGGGCGGCATGTTCCAGTGGGAGTCTCTCATACTCCGCTGTTTGGGCCACCGGAACGAATAATCTTATCAATCAAAAGCTGTGTATGCCGCAGGATGCCGACAATCTGCATGATATCATCTTTTGTCGCATCATAGGCCAGACTTTCCGCGTATGTCTTTCCTTCTAATACAACAAAATACCAATGTCTGCCGATGATATAGGCCCCGTAAATCGGATGAGGTCGGCTGTTCAATGCCTGCGCCGCGACCATCTCCGCCAGCAGCTGTCCAAGCGGATCATTTGATGTATCCAGTTGCTTCTTATACTCGTGGAGAAAAAAGACCGGTTCTTTGGGGAACTGCGTTCCTGATGCCACCAGAAAATCAACAATACCCCAAATTCTTTTATCATCAGCATAGTTGACCGACAATTCACGTTCCAGAAAAGGGCGGTAAGAAGGCTGATAAAACTCTATAAAATCGAGCAAAAAGGCTATGAAGTAAATTTTTAACTCTTCTTCATTCCAATCGTGAGCATGGGTGCGTAGTTTCTCCGCCAGCCGCCCTAACCGGGCAGCCTCGTCATCAGATACTGCCTGAATATCGGTCAGCCATGTCTGAAGCGTCGGGCTATCCCTTACTGATGAAAGTCCGAATTCTTCCTCAATATCCTGTTTTGTCCATTGGGAAAAGGATTTCATAACATATTCTCATGCCGATACCGGCTGCCAAGTAAGGCTGAATGTACAGGATCGCCTCTAATTGGCTAAATATCCCCTGATATTTTCGTTACGGTCTGTTTTTTCATACAGTAATTTTCCGGTCTTCTTTATTTCATTACAAAAAGAATTTTCACTCTTCAGGACAATATCGTACTCGCCTCTTGTGTAGACCAATAAATCAATAGGTATTCTTTTGCTCAAATTGTAAATTTTTCTGCGAACCAACATCTTGTTCCGCATTTTCTCGTCATAATTTTTTGCTATGCCCAAGGAGTCCAGCACGACGAGTAAATCAAGGTCGCTCTCCTCTGTAAAGGAATCGCCAGCATATGAGCCGAACAAAATTATTTTATATGGATCGGTCTGCCTGATATTTTTTACTATTTCAGGAAGATATTTTCTTTTGTCCTCCATATGTTTTGCCCGTTAAGCAATTACCTCTCAAAAGTTAAAAGTTGGGAGCAGGTCAAAAACTTCAAACCGCCTTGTTCGGAATCAAACTGATTAATCCACGTAAGGCCTGATTGACACTTTTGGAGTCAGGAAAATATTTTCGGACGTCCGGCGTCAGCAACACAGCCCCATCTTCCAGTGTAAAATATTTTGTGTTAACGCTGCCATCTTCCTGGTGTACCCTGACAGTATGACCTTGTTGATAAGCATGATGATACTTACCACGTACTCCTTTTTTGCCACTAAAATTATACTCCGGCAACATATCAGCTTCTTTTTTATCCTTCTGCGTTTTCATAAAATTCTCGCTCCATGCTTGTTGCTTTACGGCTGCTTATAATCCGAATCAGAACCTCTGTTCTTGCCTCGTGTTCTGTATGCACAACCAACAAGGTACGGCTTTGACCGGAACAGCCTATACTGATATATCGTTCTTCGGTCTCTGAATGCAACTCATCAGGATATGTCAGGAGCAACGGATCATTAAAAACGGTCTTGGCCTCTTCAAAACTGACATAATGTTTTGCCAGATTGCTTTGGGCTTTTCGTTTATCCCATTCAAAAACAAGTTCCATAAGGGATGGTCTCTATTTTATAGAAACAACACTGCCTAATCCAATGATTAGGCAGTGATAACCATTAACAGGCGTACTTAATCCCCAACCGCTTAGCCGCATCAGCATCATCAATGCCAAGGGCATCAGACATACCGATAGGCAAACTCTGCGAACGACCAAGCGGAGCCATGATCTTCTTCATCTCGGTTCTGATGGAGGAGAAGGTATCAGCAACCCGCTGGGCCACATCATCAGGATCCAATCGACGAAACAATTTCTCGTTCTGGCTGGTAATACCCTTAGGACAAATACCCACGTTGCAGACATTACAGCGACCCATCTCATTGCCGAGACAGCCTGCGCAGGCCTGCATGATGTACTTACCGATATGTACGCCGGAAGCACCCAGCATGATCAAGGCCATACCGTTCTGGGTCACATTACCGTTCTTACCCACACCGCCCGCAGCAAAAAGCGGAATCTCATTCTGGCGGCCTTGGGCAACCAGTTCCTGATAGCACTCTCGCAGATTGGAGGCAATAGGATGGCCTGTCGCATCCATAGACACGTTATAAGCAGCACCGGTTCCGCCATCAATACCGTCAATCAGCAGAGCACCGGCATAAGGATTACGAACCAGATTATTGAGCACAGACTTAGCCGAGGTCGAGCCGGAAATCTTCGGATACACCGGTACCCGGAAATTAAAAGCCATAGACATGGTCTGGATCATCTTCATGACACTCTCTTCAATGGAGTAGAGCGTCTGATGGACTGGCGGTGAAGGTAAGTCAACACCTTCCGGTACCCCGCGCAATCGGGCGATGAGCTTGGAAACCTTGAACCACATCAGCAGGCCGCCGTCACCGGGCTTGGCACCCTGGCCGTACTTGATCTCAATGGCTGCCGGATCGCATTGCATATCCGGAATAGCCCGGATAATTTCATCCCAGCCAAAATAACCGGACGCGATCTGAAGAATGATGTATTTCAGGAACGGGCTCTTGAGAACCCACGGCGGACAACCGCCTTCACCGGTGGCCATGACCACGGGAATTCCCAGTACCTCATTACAATACGCCACACCCTGAAGCAGACCCAGCCACATATTGGGCGACAGCGCACCAAAGGACATGGAGCCGATCACAAAGGGAAAGATTTCCCGAGTCGGCGGAATCCACTCGCCCGAGGCCTTGCGGCGAAGAAATTCTTCCGGCGGCAGTACCCGTCCCAAGATGGTATTGGTGCTGAACTCATGCCGACCTGCATCCAGCGCAGGATCAGTGAGCATGGAAATCCTGCCAAAGGAAATACGATCCAGGATAGTCTTGCCCGGAGCATTACGACGACCACCGCGCTTCCAGGAATCTCCTTTCTGGTCCATATGAAAACGGGAACGATGCTCGTTCTGATTAGGCACCGGACCAATGGCCTCATTAGGACAGACCGAGGAACACATGCCGCAACCTATGCACATCTTGTCTACTTCGGTATTCTGGCGAATGCCGACAAAATGACGGTAGTCATTGCCGCGCTTCTTCTTGAGGATATCCAGCTTGGGCACCCTCTGTCTGCGGTAGGTCAGGTAAATAGCCTGCTTAGGACAGACCGCTGTACACTGCCCGCACAGGGTGCAGCGATCCTCACGGTGCTCTATAATCCAGGGCAGATCGCTATAGGTCAGGCTGCTTGGCTGAGTGTAAACTGATCGAACTGAGACCATATCTGAAGTTCCTTTCTTTCGGGTGGAATAATTACTGTGTGTTCACGCATGGGCTGAAAATCAAGGGAGGGGTCACGATCCGGAACCAAGGCCTCCACACCGCACATTTCCGAAGCAATGGCCCAAGCACCGGGACGACCGCCAACCGTGGCAGGACGCAGTTTTTTCGCATCCATAGCCAGCATGCAGGTTTCATCGGGCAGGGTGCCGATAATCGCATTAGGGCCGTCAATAATCAAACGACGGCAGGCTGTGCGTAACCCCTTAAGAAAATCTCCCTGAGGATGAGCATTTAACTCTTCTGTTTTCAGCGGGGTGATGACATGCTTATAGGCAGCCAAGGGTAACCCGAGTTTCTTGGTCACATAATGGAGAATATGGGCAAAGACCTCAGAGTCAGACTGATAGCCCATGTAACCGGGAATTTTTTTACCTTCCAGCCATTCTTTGATCGGCACAAAGGCACTGTTCTCACCATTGGTCATGGTGGCAATGCCCTGAATAAAGAAAGGATGACAGGCATAGAGATTAATACCATAGTTGGTGTTCTGCCGTCCCTGGGCCATAACCACTCGGGCCTTGATGCGGTCATCGTTCAGACCAAGGGCATCACCCACTTGCAAGGGCCAACCCACTTCTTTGACGGTCACAACATCGGACCAGAAAGAAAAGATGGTCAGATCATTGCCATGCTCTTCGCCGTTCTTGCGGAGAAAGAGACGGGTCTGCATTAATCGCTCTTCCAGCTCCTCGGTGGTCAGGCCGTCCGGCTTGTTGTACACCCGAACAATATACTGATAGCGATCCTTGGCTTCGACAAGATCAGCATTCACCTTAAAGCGGTGATCATAATCCTGCTCAAAACCCCGCTCTTCCATGAGACGCTGGAGACGATTGAACGCCTGCTCGGTATGGGCAATACCTGACAGGATAATCTGCTCTTCCTTTTTATATTTATAATCTTCAAAACTGACACCGCGCAGCAGTAGGCCGAGACCACTACCGTCATATCCCTCCTGCATGGCTTCCATGCCGGTCAACACCTCATAGGGTGAAAAGGGTATATCTGCGGTTTTCAGGGCTAATCGACACATAAAATGACTCCCGGAGATTTCTTAATGCGTTTTTCTTCCAATAAGATATTGCACCGATTCCAGAGACGGAGTTTCAGTTGACCCGAGCATCGGCGCAAAAAAACACTTGACAATACAAAAAAAGCTGTGCTCTGTCAAATAGAAAGAGGGCAACTGTAAAACCGCACTCACCTCTTCTTCTTTAGGCACCTCGTGTGTTTTCAGGAGGGACACTTCGAGTCTTTCTCAACAAAGCAGTTTGTCTTCCTGCTCCAGTAGCTGCTTAAAGATGCGACAAAATTCTTCCCAGCTCAGTTCCTGATTAATACCAGGGCAGGACTCCCGAATGGTAAGAAAATTATTTTCATCAGCCAGCATACTGGGGTGCAGCGGCCATTGACCGCAGCGCCAAGGCCGTCCTACGTGGACGGTGCAACCGGTGTTCTCTGTGTAGAAAATACAGTGGTGATCCACGATTTTCATCTGGACTACATTACCGGTTACCCGCCAGTATTTTTCTTCGACTTCCTGTCGGGTCAGGCCCAGTTCCGCGATCATCCGCTCCTGATCGTCCTGATCCAAAGATACCGTGGTTTCGCCTTGGCAGCACGAGCCGCAGCGGGCGCAGGTGAAGATATCAGAGAGCGTGGCCGGTATTTTTTTCATGATGTGGGTTTGCGGGGTTATTGTGAAGCGTCAGGGGTCCTCTCCTGCCGCTTACGGCGTATTAATAAATCACTTCCGGGTTAATATTTCGTTGCCCCGAGGGGACGAGGCTGCCCCAACATAGAAATGATAGTTTTTTTTGTCAAGGATGGTGACAACGGACGGAGTTATCTCCACTGCACGGACAAGGGTGCAGGAAGAATGCAGAGTCTCCCGGAGACTGTAAGCCGCCAAGGCGGTATACGATTGTTTCTTAGCCTGCAGTTTTTAGCAGAACGAGAACTCTCGAATTATTCCGGTTAAAAAAGTTCGTCTGCCGATACGATGTGCGGGAACTGCATGTAACTCAGATAGTTATAAAATGGAGCACCTAAAAATCAAAATAAAGATGAACCACTTCATCCTGAAGTCCAAGCTCTATCTGAAAGCCGTTCGTTCAGCTTTTGATGAGCTGCAACAACTTCAGGCTGCGTAACATCAGTTAATGAAACCGAAATTCCCCTCTTGTCCCAGCAGATGACTGAACTGCTCCTGATTCTCCCGGATCTGACTGATCACGGAAAGGGCCACAGCCAAGGCACGCCGCCCTTCCCTGCCGGAGACGGTCGGTTTCAGGCGATGGCGGATATTATTAACAAATTCCCTGATCTCCATTTCCAACACATCCTGATCACTGAAACCGTGCCGTGAAACATCGGGAAGCGGTATGCTGCCCTCAGTGCCTTGTTTCAGCTTGATTGCCATGACTTCTTTTTTACCGAAGTCAACAGCCAGATATTTCCCGGGCTGAAAGATACGCATCCGTCGTACATTTTCCATGGAGATTCGACTGACCGTAATATTGGCTGTGCAACCGTTCTTAAAAACAATCCGGGCATTGGCAATATCAGTGAGCTGAGTGATCACCGGTGCGCCTACGGTATGAATATCCTTGATCGGCGAGTTGATGATGGAGAGGATAATGTCAATATCATGAATCATCAGGTCAAGGATGACATCAACATCGGTACCGCGATTTTTGAAAGTTGTCAGCCGGTGAGCCTCAATAAAGAGAGGATTGTTCAGTAAGGGCTGCATGGCCAGTACAGCGGGATTAAAGCGTTCCAGATGCCCGACTTGCAACAGCAGCTTCTTGCGATCCGCCAAGGCGATCAGGTCGTCCGCTTCTTCCAGGGTGGTGGTCATCGGCTTTTCCAGAAGAATATCCAACCCGTGCTCCAGGCAGGTCATCGCAACCCTGTGATGATACACTGTGGGGACAACAATGGAAACCGCATCGACCAGCTCAAGAAGAGGCTGATAATCCGTAAATGCCTTGGTCGAACACTCTTCGGCGACAGCCTGCGCACGGACAGGATCTGTATCCGCTACCCCAACCAGTCGGACATCATCCATGGCCGCATATTTCATGGCGTGAAACCGGCCGAGATAGCCGACGCCGATAACTCCGACTCGTAATTCTTCCTTGCTCATTCCTCTTAACGGCTCAAAAACAGGATAAAACCTTATCCCGGCAAGTTCCGCTTCCTTATACTGTTAAATTCCAAGGTAGGCCTTTTGGATATCCTTATTACCCAAAAGGGTTTCCGCCCGATCATGCATGGTGATTCTGCCGTTTTCAAGAACGTATCCCCGATCAGCTGTTTTCAGAGCCAGATTGGCATTCTGCTCCACAAGAAAGACGGTTGTGTCCTCTTCCTCATTGATCTTTCGAATAATACTGAAGATCTGTTTTGTCACCAGCGGTGCCAGCCCCATAGAGGGTTCGTCGAGGAGCAATAGCTGCGGCCGGGCCATCAGAGCGCGGGAAATGGCCAGCATCTGCTGCTCCCCGCCGGACAGGTTGCCTCCGGGCTGATGACGGCGTTCCGCCAGGATGGGAAACAAGGCGTAGACATGCTCCAAGTCCTGGCGAATCCGGCCTGTATCCTTGCGGAGAAAGGCGCCCATGTCCAAATTTTCCGCTACGGTGAGTTCAGGGAAAATATGACGTCCTTCCGGGACTTGACTGAGACCCAGAGCGACGATTTTCTCCGGAGGCATCCAAACGATGGAAGTGCCGTTGAACAGGATCTCACCGCTTCTGGGCGGGACAATGCCGCAGATGGACATCAGGATGGTTGACTTTCCGGCTCCGTTCGCTCCGATCAGGGTAATGATCTCCCCCTGTTCCACATGGAGATTGATGTCATGCAGTACCTGAATATTACCGTAAGAGGTATTGATATTGCGCAGTTCAAGCATGTTCATTCATTCGCTGCCGACAGAGGATAAGGGGTGTGAGCGGGGTTATTTTCCTTGGGCAATGATTCGGATAATATCGCTTTTGCCGATCACCCCGACCAGCTCTTCCTGATCAAGAACCGGCAGGGTATGGATATTTTTTTCCGCCATCAAGGTAGCAAGCTCCTCCAAGGGGGTGTCTTTTTGCACAGAGATCACCTCGGCGGCATAAATATCCCCCACAGTCACGCCGGCCATTTTTCTCATCTCCTGCTCCATTTTTTCCGGGCTTTCCAGAAAGAAAAAGGCGTCCAGAATGGCGACAGCAGTGGGAATATGCACTTTTTTGTTCTGAAAGATAAGGTCGCTTTCCGTGACCACCCCGACAAGTTTACCGGCCCCGTCAAGCACCGGAGCCCCGCTGATTTTATTTTCCGTCAGAATCTTAGCAAGCTCACGGACTTCAGTATCTTTGGTGACAGCAATGACGTTCTCCGTCATCAGGTCTTGCGCGCGTAACATTATGTTTCCTTATTTTCCTATCTCTGTATCGTTTTCCGAGTTGTCGATTTCGTGCCGGTGGTTGCGCTTACTTTTATCAAGCAGAATTCATTATCCGCATAAAAGCATCAGGCAAAGCAGCCGCAACCTCGGAGGCTGTAAAGCCGTGACTCCGGTCTTCAGCCAGGAGATCAGCGGCCAGACCATGCTGATACACCCCGATTGCGGCGGCATCCCAAGGTGCATAGCCCTGGACAAGCAGCCCGCCGATCAGGCCGGCCAACACATCTCCCATGCCGCCGGTTGCCATCCCGTGATTACCGCTGCTGTTGACGGCCCAGTCCCCTTTGCCGGAACTCAGCACTGTTCCGGCACCCTTGAGCACCACAACAACTTCATGCTCATCATGCACCAGACCTTTTGCCAGCCGGCCTGCCGCACCCAAACGATCTCTCTGGACGGCGGCGACCGTCTTTCCGGTCAGGCGGGACATCTCACCGGGATGAGGCGTAAGAATCCGAACCCCGCCGCTCTTTCCCAAGACTTCCGGTTCTGCGGCCAGCAGGTTGAGCGCGTCCGCATCAATAATCATGGGCAGCTTCAGCTCTCTGTACAGACGGCGGACCAGTAATCCGGTCTCAGGATCCGTCCCCATACCCGGCCCGATAACCAAGGCGCCCCGGTCGGCAAGAAGTTCGCAGATCAGATCATAATCCGCTGCACAAAAAGTCCTGCTCGAATGAGGCAGCGGAACCGTCATGGCTTCGGGCAGGCTTGTCTCGAAAATCGGATTCAGCTCGGCAGGAACCGCCAGAGTCACCAAGCCGCAGCCGCTGTGCAAAGCTCCCTTGCCCGCAAGAATGGCGGCACCGGTCTTCCCTTCAGAGCCGGCCAGTATAAGCAGATGCCCATAGGTCCCTTTATGCGCTGCTGTTCGGCGTTCCTGAACAAGAGGGGCTATCTCGCAACGATCAAGGACTCGACCGTGCAGGTCAGCCTGCGTCACCACCAGGTCGGGGATGGAGATATCAAGCACTGTCAGCTTGCCGACCATCGGACCTCCATGATGGAAATGCCCCGGCTTGGCAAGTCCGTAGGTCACCGTAAGATCGGCCCGTACAGCATTTCCGAGAGGGGTGCCGGTGTCGGCACAAAGGCCGGAGGGAATATCCGCCGCCACCACAGGCCATTGCCGGTCGCCGGCAATGATTTTGATAAACTCTATGATTTCGGAAAAATATCCTTCAATCTTCCTGGACAGGCCTGTTCCGAACAGGGCATCAACCAGGCTGTGAACAGGATGACTGAAATGAAGCTGGCGGATCAGTTCCTTCAGCTGGCGGGCCTCACCCTCGTGGTGAACGATATAATGGATAAAGCCGAGTTTGTTGCAAATTCTCGCATTCGTTTCAGCATCGCCGGAGAATTTTT
>MTKS01000018.1 GCA_004028495.1 Candidatus Electrothrix marina | reverse complement strand
ACAGGTCAACGGCAGGTCGGATCTTGCTAAGTTGACCACCCTCCTGCAGCAGCTGGGCGCGATGAAGCCTGAACAGAAGTTCGGTGGAGATGCTGTTTTCTCCCTTGATCTGGCAGAAAAAAAAGAAGACATAAAGATAGCCGGTACAACGAACAAGGGTAATTCCGGCACGGTCAAGCTTGATGTCGATCAATTTACCTACCGTAAAATCGGGAAAAAAGTTCGAGGAAAAAAGGCCAAGGAAGAGCTGCTCATAGAGCGCCAGAAACTGGTCTTCAGGAGCCGCCTGCATGGTGATCTTATGGCCGGTGATGTTCAGTTCACCACCTTTGATATTGAATCCGCCCCGCTGAGTCTCCAGGCTGACGGTGAATTCCAGCTGAGCGGAAAGAAACCGCATTTTTCTCTGGATGGGCATTCAACGCCTGATCTGGCCTCCTTGGTTGCCGTTATTAACGGGATGTACCCTCTTGGTATTGAGGCAACGGGGAAAAAGAAAGAAAAATTTTCGCTTTATTATCCCCTCTCTCCGGAAGAAAAAGAAAACGCCAAGATTAATCTTCGTTTCGCCACAACGGTCTACGCGGATTCCTTTTCCAAGTCAGGCATTGATGTCAGCAGGCTCACCCTGGACACGGATATGAAGGAAGGGGTGATGGCGAATGTGCTCAAAGGGACCTTGAATGAGGGCTGGTTGCAGTTTTCTCCCCGCATTGATTATACGCAAACGCCGCCTCTCCTGACTGTGGCTGAGGGAGAGCAGGTGCTGACAAATGTGCATCTTGATGAGGCCCTGACTGAGGGGGTTCTGAAAGAAATACACCCTATCTTTGGTTCCTTGGCTGATCCTGTGGGTATCATCAATATTCGCTTGGATCGTTTTTCTCTGCCCCTTGCTGAGAAGGGAATGGAAAAAATCGATTTTAAAGTCTTTCTTGATCTGAGCGGAGTAGCTTTGGAGCCCAAGGGTGTTTTGAGCAGTATTCTGGATGTAGCAGGCTATGCTGACAGAACTTTGAGCATGAAGGATAAAAGCATGACCTGTGAGGGCGTGCAGGGGCAGGTCAGCTGTACACCGGTCAAGATGACCATTGCTGATTCAGAAATGATCATCAGCGGTTCCGCTGGAATGGACGGCAGTCTGAATTATCTTATCGAGGTTCCGGTTACGCAAAGACTGCTGGGGAAAAAGGGCTATGAGCTGCTTAAAGGAACCACACTGAAGGTACCCATTAAGGGCACCAGAGATAAACCGGTATACAGCCGCAATGCCCTGATGCAGGCATCATCGGATCTGCTCAAGCAGGCTGCCGGTCAGGCGACCAGAAATGTCCTCAGAGAGCAGGTTGATAAGGTTGTGCCTGATCTCCTGAACGGTCTGTTCGGCAAGTAACAGGCTCTTTATCTTTACGCTGGAGAGATATGGACTCCCTGCTTAGGCTTTCACTCATCGGTGCCGGCGGTTTCACCGGGGCTGTGCTCCGTTTTCTGGTCAGTTCCTGGGTACAGGGACGTTCCGGCTCTATTATGTTTCCCTTTGGCACCCTGGCTGTGAATATGATCGGTTGCCTGCTGATCGGTTTCCTGAGTGCTTTGGTCGAAATTAAAGCCATGTTTTCTCCGGAAACGCGAAGTTTTATTCTCATCGGTCTGCTGGGAGCTTTCACCACCTTTTCCACCTTTGGCAACGAAACCCTGAACCTGATTCGGGCAAGCAGAATAGAGCTGGCCCTGCTCAATGCAGGAGGGCAGGTGCTTGTCGGTGTGTTCCTGGTGTGGTTAGGGCGGATTCTTGCGGGGTTGCTTTAAAACTGGTTGTTTTTTTAATATATAGCAACCAGCTCCCCCTCTGGGGCGGGATAAAAAATAAAAGTTGCTCGGTGAGTCGAACAAACCATCCCACCGGGCGGGGACAACAAAAAATGAAAGTTTATCGAGCAGCTCAAATGAGTTTCCCCCGACATTTTCATAGACAAAGAGTCATCTTGAAGAGGCGAGGCATCTTGTATCAACGATCACTGATTAATCCTGTAAGCGATATTGTTACTATCCAAGGAGCCTTTTTAAACTCTAAGGCATTAGAGGAGCGAAGGAATCTTGGGCAATTTTTTACAGGTCTGGTTGTCTCTGATTACATGGCCTCGCTTATAGAGCTACCTGATGAGAAAACAGTTCGTATTTTAGACGCCGGTGCCGGAACAGGTATTCTGACAGCGTCTGCGGCCTTGCATTGCTTGAAGATAGGATGTAATTCCGTCCATGCAGTGCTGTATGAGCTGGATGAAAAAGCTCTTCCTGCTCTTGAACAGACATTACATATCATCAGAAAGATATTTCAGAGCCGCCAAGCATCCTTTACCTGTGAGATTTATTGCGAAGATTTTGTTCTTGCCAGACCTGATAAGAACACCAGTGTTCAATCGTTTGATGTGGCGGTAATAAATCCCCCATATTTTAAATATAATGTAAAATCTTCACCGTATGCCAAGGCGACAGCTGATCTGTATCATGGTGACCCGAATATTTACGCTTCATTTATGGCAGTGGTCATGGCCTGTCTGAAGCGCGACGGACAAATGATTACGATTACTCCGCGCAGCTTCACAAATGGGCTTTATTTCAAGGGGTTCAGGTCGTACTTGCTGACTGAATCTTCCTTGAAATCCGTCCATATTTTTAAACATAGGGATAAGGTTTTTAAAGACACGGCCTCAGCAGTCTTGCAAGAGAATATCATTTGTCGCTTTAAGAAAGGTGATCGGACTGGAAGGGTTACTGTGAGTTCAAGCAACTGCGATGCCGATATTCAGCATGGAACGAAAGAGATTTATCCTGCTGCCTTGATCATTGATTTGTCCAATGAGCAGAACATGATCCGAATCCCGGAATCAGCTTATGAAGCAGAGATACTTCAGCAGGCTGAAATGTTTGAAACCACCTTTCAGGATGCCGGTTATTTTATTTCAACAGGTCGCATTGTTGAACATCGTACTCGGGAGTATATCACCGATAATACGGGAGCAGAAAATTCAGTTCCCCTGTATCGTCCCCATAATGTAACGCCGTTGTCAGCAACTTGGACTGGAGAGCATGAAAAAGATGTATCCTTTATGCTGAGTAACGGGCATGAAAAACACACTATGAAGAACGGAACATATGTGCTTTTGAAGCGTTTTTCATCGAAAGACGAAAAACGCCGTTTGGTTGCAGCTGTGCATCTTGCGGAAATGCATGATTGTCAATTGATCGGCTTTGGCAACAAGACAAATTATATCGGTCTAAAGGGCGAGGTTTTTTCCTCAGCAGAAGCCTCCGGGATCGCAGCTGTTTTTAACTCCTCATTCATGGATAGGTATTTCAGGTCTGTTTCGGGCAATACCCAGGTAAATGCCACAGAAATTCGAGTGATGAAGTTTCCATCGCGGAATCAGGTGAAAAAAATAGGTGAACAAATACAAAAAATGGCTCTGTTTAATCAAAGTGAACTTGATGGTATTGTTCATCCCATTCTCGGGGTAATGAATGAGCGGGCAGATGAATCCAGTGCTTCTTAATTAAAGTGAAATTTACAAAAAAACAAGAGCGGAAACTCCAAGAAGCCAAATCGTTATTGACCGCTTTAGGTCTTCCAAAAGCCCAATGTAATGACCGTTCGGCATGGGTCTTTTTGGCCTTAGCAGATGTTAGGCCTTCCGATGCGTGGAGTTCTGCAACCGCGCCACTGTTGCCAACAGTAAGCATTATGGAATTTATCCGTAATGAATACAGTATGGACTATAAGCCGAACAGCAGGGAAACCATTCGAAGGCAAACTAAAGTGGACCCCATAAGAAAGATGATGAAGAAAATAAACAGATTTGAGCAGTAACTCTGCTCTAAGAAAAGAATATGCAAACCGGTGAAAGCCCAGTCCGGGATATCCTGCGCCTGATCGTCTGGTATCCTCTGCGTTGGTTCCTGCTTGCTGTGTCCCCTAAGATCGCCTTGGCAACATTACGGTTTATGGGTGATCTGCATTATGGAGCTGCCAAGGGAAAACGTCGAATGCTGACAGAGAATCTGCAACGGATGGGCATCAGTGAAACCCATCATGCTGAGAATATCCGTCTCTATTTTCGTAACCATTATCAGGATCAACTTTTCCCCCTTGTCTTTCCGAAGTTCAATAAGGAGAATATTGTTGATTATGTCAGCTTTCAGGGGTTGTCTCACCTGGACAAGGCCTTGGAAAAAAAGAAAGGCGTTGTGCTGGTGCATGGTCATTTCGGTCCGGTTCATCTCCCCCTGGTATCCCTCGCCCTGATGGGATATCCGATGAAACAGATCGGCAATCCTTCAGATAAGGGCCTGAGTTGGATAGGCCGTCATGTGGCCTTCCGCCTGCGCATGCAGTACGAGGAGCGTATCCCTGCTGACATTATCCAGGCTGGCTCCTTTCTTCGCCCGATTTTTCAGGCGCTCCGCAGTAATCAGATCATCATGACAACCGGTGACGGCTCAGGAACAGAGGAGACTTTCGGTAAGCAGGCATGCTTTCAATTTCTTGGCCAACAGGCTGTTTTGCCTCTTGGTCCGGCAATTCTTTCCCAAAAGACCGGTGCCTCTCTGCTCCCCCTTTTTATTCTGCCTGGTGACCAGACTTTATTTACCGTGATTATTGAACCGGAAATCACCTCTGATTTACCAGGAGAGCAGGGCGTTCATGACTGCACAAGGCAATTCCTTGTCCGTTTGCAAGAGTACATCCGCACCTCTCCTGGGTACATGCATTTCCTTGATCGTTTTGTTCTTGGGCAGTTCATCGCCGCAGAACAAGGCGAAGAAAGGGAATAGGGTCTGCATGTATAAGATCATTAATCGAAAAAAACGCATTGCCACGATCATTGCGGATATATTGGGTAATCTTCTTTTTTTTCCGCTGCGCCTCATTCGGAAACAGGAAGCCATCACCCCGGACCGGGTGAAAACGATCTGTATTATACGGACTGCCTACATCGGCGACGTTATCATGACCCTGCCGATCTTGCCTGCACTGTATAAAAGATATCCTGAGGCTAAGATCACCTTTTTGACCTCAACAGCCTCGGCAGCAGTATTACAGCATAATAAATATATCGATAAGATATTAACCTTTAATCCTTTCTGGTTCTATCCCGGATCCATCAAAGATTGGTTTGCCTTTATCAGGAAACTGCGCTCGCTCCGTTTTGATCTCCTGATTGAAACCAGGGCTGATATACGGGAACTCGCCCTGCTGGCTTTCTGGATTCCGGCCCGATTCAAGGTGAGTTATGATGTGGGCGGCGGCGGGTATCTGCTGACCCACAGAGTACCTTACCCAGGACTTTGCCATAAGGTCGATTATCATCTCCAGCTGGCCCAATATCTCGACTGTCCCACCGAGGGTGCAGAGGCCGAGCTTTTTTTGACGGTTGAAGAGGAGCAGAAAATTGTCTCGATATTGCGAACCCAAGGGATAACAGGCCCCTTTATCGCTGTCCATCCCGGTTCTCGTCTGGTCCTGAAACGGTGGTTCCCGGATCGTTTTGCCCAGGTTTGCGAAAATCTCTTTCAGCAATATAGATTGCCGGTCGTGCTTGTGGGGGGAGCGGATGAATCTCCATTGACTCAAGGTATTCAGACCACTCTTCAAGCTCAGCAATGTCAGGCTGTTTCGCTGGCAGGAGCGCTGAATATCCGCCAGTTGGCCGCACTGTTGGAGCGGGCTGCCCTTTTTCTTTGCAATGACAGTGCGCCTATGCATATTGCTGCGGCAATGAAAACACCGACGATTGCCATTTTCGGTCCTTCCAAATCCGTGGAAACAGCCCCGTATAGCCCGGTGGGTCAGGTGGTGGAAAAAGACTTTCCCTGCCGTGTTACCTGTGATGAGAGTCGATGTTGCTCTCCCGAACACGGCTCTGACTACCATGCCTGCCTGCAAGAAATCACTGTGCAAGATGTGCAACAGGCCGCAGAAGAAATTCTTAACCGTTCATATCAGCCCATCCTATCATGATAAAAAAATATCACGCAAACATCATCCAGTGCCGATCGTTTGAGGAAATCAAAACCCGCCTTGCTGAGGTACTGGCAGGATACACTTCAGTCCTGCCTGCTGATCGGAATGCACGCATCCTGATCAAGCCGAACCTGAACAGCAATATGAATGCCCTGACCGGCAACACCACCGACCTGCGTTTGCTGGCCGCTGTTATCCTGTTTTTGAAAGAAGCTGGGTATGGGAATATTACAATAGGAGAAGGAACAAATAGCGGTTTCTACCGAACTAATATTAGCGTCATTACCCGACTCCGGGTGGATGAGTTGGCAAAACATTACGGCGTCAACTGCATTGATCTGAATTACTCTGAGCCTTTTCTTATCCCCTTTGAAGACGGGGTGCAGGCGGGCATTGCCAGGGAATGCACAGAGGCTGATCTGCTGATCAATATGCCCAAGCTTAAAACCCATTTTGAAGCAGGTATGACTGTTTGTCTGAAAAATCTGATCGGTTGCTTAGTGGGACAGGAAAATAAGAAAAAAACTCATCTCTCTCTTGCAGCAAATATTGTCAATATAACGGAAAATTGTCGCCCTCATCTCCATATTGTGGATGCGCTTTTTGCAATGGAAGGGCTGGGGCCGACCAAGGGCACCCCGGTGAAAACCGACACCGTCTTTATCGGCACAGATCCGTATTTTCTTGATCTTTTGGCGGCTCGATTCGCTTCCTGTGATCCTGGCAAGATTTCTCCCTTACAGATTGCCCGCCAACGAGGCATCATCAAGCAGGAGCTATTTGCAGCAGCACAAGATTTTCCCGTCACCCCGTACGAGCGCCCCTTTGCTCCACCCAAGGCCGGGCCTATCGCCACCTTTATCCATCATCCCAAACGACAAAAATATTTTCTTGCTGTCCGGAATACGGCGTTTTTTAATTATCTCTGCAATACAGAGTTGTTTGCCAAACTCCTGTTTCTCACCGATCTTCGCCAGGATGTTTTTTTGGAAACAGAAATGGAATGGGAAGGGCTGGCACTTGCAGAGGAAAAATGCAACCAATGCGGCAAATGTCGTGATTACTGCCCAGTCGATTTGCCCCTACCCCAGGCCTTAGCTGAGCAGGATCTGCAACACTGTATTCACTGCCTCTACTGTTTCTGTGTCTGCCCGCAGGATGCTATTCAATTTCAAGGAAAGCTGGGCTTTATGGAAGAACAGATGAAACAGTACGACACTATGATTCGCAGTATGGCCTAAGATACATAGATAAAAAAACACCCCCGGAGGGGGTGTTTTTTATGGCGAAGCGAACAATGCCAGCAGATTTCCTTTTTTTGAATAATCGGAGCATATTATGCGCGTCACCTTTCTCAACCCACCTTTTTTAAAGAATTTTTCTCGCCCTCAACGCAGTCCGGCTGTTACCAAGAGCGGCACCCTCTACTATCCCATGTGGCTGTCTTACGCCGCAGGATATACTGAAGCGGGCGGGCATCTAATTGATCTTATTGATGCCCCGGCAGCTGATGTATCCGAGAATGCCGTCATTGAGCGTATCAAAAAATTCGGCAGTCCATTGGTGGTTGTAGAGACCAGTACGCCGAGCATTTATAATGACGTGAACTTTTCCGGAAAGCTCAAAAAAAAACTGGTCAGAGAAGGGCAGGAGGTCTTTATCGTCTTGGTCGGCACCCATGTTTCCGCCCTCCCTGAGGAGAGTTTGGGCCTGAATGCCTCGGTGGATGCGGTTGCCCAGGGAGAGTTTGATGCCACGGTCAGGGAGCTGGCTGATGCGCTGGAAGCCGGGCAGGAGCTCGAAAGCGTTGCCGGACTCTGGATCCAGAAGGGGGAGAAGGGGGATGAGGTAGTTCACACCGGTGAACGGGTTCCCCTTGCCGATATTGATCAGCTTCCCTTTGTCAGCTCGGTGTATAAGAGATTTCTTGATCCGCACCATTATTTCAATCCGAACGCCCTGTTTCCTATGGTGACGATCACCACCACCAGGGGCTGCCCGCATCGTTGTTTCTTTTGCGTCTACCCGCAGACCATGATGGGACACAAACTGCGCAATCGCGGTGTGGACAATGTGGTGGATGAATTGGAATATATCATTGCCAATTTTCCGGAGGTCAAGGCAATCTTTTTTGAGGACGATACCTTCCCGGCCAATAAAAAACGCTGTATAGCCATCTGCGAAGAGATGATCCGTCGCAAGATCAAGATATCCTGGACAGCCAATGCCCGGGTCGACTTGGATCAGGAAACCATGCGCGTAATGAAAAAGGCAGGGTGTCGCTGTCTCTGTGTCGGTTTTGAGAGCGGCAATCAGCAGCTTTTGGATACAATGAAGAAAGGCATCACTCTGGAGCAGTCCCGCACCTTTATGGAGGCGGCAAGAAAGACAGGTATTCTGATCCACGGTTGTTTTATGGTGGGTCTGCCCGGAGAAACTCAAGAAACCATGCAGGAAACCCTGGACCTTGCCATCAGCCTTCAGCCGGATGCGATCCAAATGTATCCGGTCATGGTCTATCCCGGTACCGCCGCCTATGCCTGGTACAAGCAAAAGAATTTAATCACTTCAAAGGATTTCTCCCAATGGCTGACTCCGTCTGGGCTCCATAATACGGTTATCCAGGGGGAGAATCTCAGTGCGGAAGAGTTGGTGCGATTCTGCGATCAGGCCCGGAAAAAGTTTTACTTGCGGCCCGGATATATCCTGTATAAACTCGTTCAGATGTTTCGCCATCCCTCTGAAATTCGACGAACGCTCAAATCCGTTCGTACCTTTGCAAAATATCTTTTCTTCGGCTCTGATGTCCAAAAAGAGTCTGTTGCGCAGAACTCCTGAGTATGCCCTCTCTCTCAGTTATTGTCCCGGCCTGGAATGCGGAAAAAAATCTTGCCCTCTGTCTCCGAAGTTTAACTCGACAGGTACTTTCCAAAGGCAGCTATGAGGTTATCCTGGTGGATGACGGCTCAACAGATCAGACTGCCGAAATCGCCCGCCGATTTCCGGTGGTTTATCATTACCAGGAAAACCAAGGTCCGGCAGCAGCGCGTAACGCCGGGGTCTTCCTGGCAAAAGGAGATTTAATATTTTTTACAGATGCGGATTGCGTACCTGATCCGAATTGGCTGGAAGAGATGGCGGCCCCTTTTGCACGCCCTGAGGTGACCGCTGTTAAAGGCGTTTATCGCACGGAGCAGAAGGATATCGTCGCCCGTTTTGCTCAGGTTGAGTTTGAGGAGCGTTTCAGAATGCTGGAGCAAAGGGAGTCCATTGATATGGTGGACACCTATGCTGCCGGTTTCAAAAAAAAAATATTTATGGATCTGGGCGGGTTCGACATCCGTTTTCCCAAGGCTAATAACGAGGATACGGAATTTTCCTATCGGATGGCTCTTCAGGGATATACAATGGTCTTCACCCCACGTGCATTGGTGCGTCATCTCAATCACCCTGATTCGGTTTTCCGCTATTTTCGACTTAAATTCGGCAGAGGGTTCTGGAGGCTCATGGTCTACCGGATGCATCCCGAGAGAATGGTTAAGGACTCCTATACCCCACAGACCCTCAAATTACAGATAGTCGTTCTGTTCCTGGGGCTGATCGGGTTATTCGTCCTTTTTGCCTCACTTTTTTGGGGCACCATCTTGTTGGCCGGTTCCTCTCTTTTTTTCTTGGCTCTCACTTTTCCTTTTCTTCGTATAGCCTACCGGCATGACAGGGCTGTGGCTTTCCTCTCTCCCCCCTTGCTGGCGCTCCGGGCCGTGGCCATTGGCAGCGGTGTCGTGTGGGCGGGCATTCAGCTCTGGTTAGGACGTGATGTTTTTGAGTCCCGGAAATAATAAAACGTGCCACTGGCTAAGAGTGGATGCAGGACGCCGGGTCTTCAGGGGGCTTGTATGAGGCAGTTGTTATCGTTTGACAGATCTGTCGGACAGATTTTTTCGGGGCGATTGCTCTTTTTTATCCGCCTTGTTTTTCTTTACCCTGGGAGATAAATGGGCTATGCTCAAGCGTGCTTCAGGGAATTCCGGTTTGTTTTTCGCTGATGACTCTACAGGTGATTTTCTCTGGCGTCTGGAGCGTTGCCGGATGAAGCAGGGTTGAATAAAATGCAATGATAATGAGAAAAGGAGATGAGCTGAATGAGTGAGGACAAAAAGGTGCAGCTGCCTATGGGGATCAGGGAAATTCTTGACCTCTTGCCACACCGCTATCCTTTTATTATGCTGGATCGGGTCTTGGAGTTTGAACCGGATAAGACAATAACCGGCTTAAAAAATGTGTCCATGGGAGAACCTTTTTTTCAGGGACATTTTCCCGGCGAACCTGTTATGCCCGGAGTCCTGATTCTTGAGGGCATGGCCCAGGCCGGAGCAGTGCTGGCCTATCTTTCCACAGAAGACATTGCCGGGAAACTGGTCTATTTTGCCGGGATGGACAAGGTCCGTTTTCGCAAGGTGGTGCGACCGGGTGATCAGCTCATCTATAGGGTGGAAATGGTTCGTCGAAAAAGTAAACTCATCAAGGTACAGTGTAAGGCCTATGTTGATGATATACTGGTGACCGAAGCTGAGCAGCTGGCCACCTTTTCTTGATGGTGTTCCGTCGTTGTCATAGAGGACAAGGATGTAGCTCACACGCACATGATGCTGCTTATTAGACTGTCGGCCTGCACAGAGGCTGACAAAGGAACAGTATAAATGACTATACATGCTACTGCCGTGGTCGACCCGCAGGCGGAAGTTCATGAAACCGTTTCCGTCGGCGCATACAGCGTTGTCGGTCCCGATGTATCCATCGGCCCGAACACGGTCATCGACGCACATGCGGTGATCTCCGGGTATACCCGTATCGGAGCCGGCAATCATATCGGTTCCTTTTCTTCTCTCGGTACGCCGCCGCAGGACAGCCATTATCAGGACGAACCGACAGAGTTGATTATCGGCGACGGAAACAGGATACGCGAATATGTTTCTATTCATCGAGGGACGGCTTCCGGAGGAGGCAGGACGGTCATTGGAAATAATAATATGCTGATGGCCTATTGCCATGTAGCTCATGACTGTGTTCTCCATGACCATGTGATCATGTCCAATGTGGCAACTTTGGGCGGCCATGTGGAGGTGGGCAGTTATGCCAATCTCGGCGGTCTGGTGGCTGTACATCAGTTTTGTCGGATAGGAGCATATACCTATGTCGGCGGCATGTCAGGGATATCTCTGGATGTGCCGCCCTATGTTATTCTGACCGGCACCAGGAATCGGATGCGTATTGCCGGTGTCAACAAGATCGGTATGCGACGTAACGGCATGGCCCGGGAGGCGATCAACAACATTGACAGTGCTTTTAGAATAATCTTTCGTTCCTCACCGCAAGTCCTGGTGAAGGAGGCTTTGGCCCAGGCAACCCATGAGTTTCCTGATTCCAAAGAGGTTCGTGTTTTGGTGGATTTTTTCCGAGAAAGTAAACGCGGTGTGGTGAAACGCACCGAAGACAGCTGAAACACACTGCGTATGTCAACACCGATCGGACTTATTGCCGGAGGCGGGCAGTTCCCTCTGCTTTTTACCGAGGCGGCTCAGGAACGGGACCGTAGCGTTGTTGCGGTTTGCCATCAGAATGAAACCCAAGCGGAGCTTGAGCATCACGCGGATGTTTCCTGCTGGGTAAAACTGGGCCAGCTTGGAAAAATCATCCGTTTCTTCCATGAACAGGGTGTTTGTGAGGCTGTCTTCTGCGGTACCATCACCAAGACCAGGATGTTCAGAGATATTCTCCCGGATTTTAAAGGGCTGAGTCTGTGGAATAAAATCGACAGGCGGCTGGATGATGCTATCCTGCGGGCGGTTGCCGGAGCACTTGAGAAGGAAGGGATCAAAGTGCTGGCCTCAACCTGTTATCTTGACCATCTCTTTTTTCCAAAAGGGATTTTAGGGAAAAGAAAACCCAATCAGGAACAGCTGGCGGATGTTCGTTTCGGCTGGCGGATTGCCCGTGAAATAGGACGATTGGACATCGGTCAATGTGTTGTGGTCCGCGAGGGTGCTGTGCTGGCTGTTGAGGCCATAGAGGGGACAGATGCCGCAATTCGACGGGGCGGGGAACTCTCAGGCTCAGGGGCCGTAGTTGTTAAAATGAAGAAACCGGGTCAGGATTTTCGTTTTGATCTGCCTGCCACCGGGACCAAGACCATTGAGACCTTGGCTTCGGTGAAAGGTTCTGTGCTGGCGGTCGAGGCAGGCCAGTCCCTTCTTTTTGATCGCGAGGCTATGATTGCTGCTGCTGATCGGGCCGGTATTGTGGTGGTCGGGGTGGAGGAGGATGAGGCCGGGGAATTGATTTTCTGAAGATCATCTGAAGGATAAGAAGGATACGCGATGAAGAGCACGACTGCTCAGGATGCTCATAATTTACTGAAGGTGCTTCTGTTGACGACCTCTTTTCCTTTAACCAGGGCATCAAGGAGCGGCATCTTTATCAAAAAAATGGTCAACCACCTGCCGGAAAATGTACAGGTGACGGTACTGACCCCGGACAGCGCTGAAGCGGACAGTCAATCCTCTGATGATTATCCTGTTGATTACTCCGTCATTCCATTCCGCTATGCACCGAAACATTGGCAGCAGCTTGCCCACAGATCCGGCGGAATTATGGCTGCTCTTTCGCGCAATAAATTCCTTTTCCTCCTGCTCCCCCCGTTTCTTTTCTCCAATCTGCTGACCTGCTGTTACTTTGCCCGCAAGGCGGATCTCCTGCATGCCAATTGGTCGATTAACGGTGTCATCGCCGGAATTGCCGGACTGCTTTTCGGTAAGCCGGTCATGACCACGTTGCGGGGCAGTGATGTCAACTTGATAGAAAAATCAGCCTTGATGCGCCGGTTGGTGCATTTCTGTCTCCGTTTCAGCGAGGTTATTATTACTGTCAGTCCATCTTTGCAGGAAAAACTCGTTGAGCATTTTCCTCAATACAGTGCAAAGGTCCGGGTGATCTGCAACGGTATTGATCAGGCCTTTTTTGATGCCGGTAATGGTCAATATGCGAAAGGTAAATATGCTGCGGAGTCGGATCAAGATGTTGAAGGGATTAAGGATATTTCTCCTGTGGTACAGGAGGCGGCTCCGGTTCGTTTCCTGTATGCGGGCAATCTGACTGCCGGCAAAGGAGTTGATGTTATTCTGAAAGCAGCCGCTTTCTTGTCGTCCGAGATGTCGCCCGTGATGTCGAGCAGGAAATGGTCACTTGATATTATCGGTGACGGACCGGAACAAGGGGCATTAGAGGGGTATTGTCAGGAGCAGGATCTGGAGACCGAAGTCACCTTTCACGGTTCCGCCCCGCCGGAGGGGATACCGCTGTTGATGGCAGGGGCTGATGTTTTTGTTTTTGCCAGTTTTGCCGAGGGAAGGCCGAATGTCGTGCTTGAGGCTATGGCGATCGGCCTGCCGGTGATTGCCGGGAAAATTCCCGCTGTATCGGATCTCATCGAAAACGGGCAACAGGGGCTCCTCTTTCCGCCGGGCGATGTTAATGTGTTGGCGGAACATATGGCGTTGCTTATCGATGATCCGGCAGAGCGGCGGAAGATGGGTAGGGAGGCCGGAGAGTCCATCAGGGCAATGGGACTGAGCTGGCAGGAAGCAGCCCGAGCCTATGCCTCACTCTATACAGAGATTGCAGAGAAGGTGTAATTGTCAGGACGGGGCAGCGGGAGAGTATCTTTTTTCGCAATACCGCAAAACTCACACAGGTAATCACAGGAATCGTTTTCAAACTCATATCTGCCTTTTCGGGCAACACAAAAACAGATAGATAGGCCGAAGGGATGGTGACATAAGCTTGCCGCCTGAAGTTCCCGTGCGAGTTTTGCGGTATTGCGAAAAAGGCTATTCTCCCCACTAATCTGCGATGAGCCCGCAGACTTTACCAACAGTATCATAAATCACCGGGCCATGACTATACTGTCCCTTGGAGACGCAAGGTAAGGGGGCAGTTCACGAACCGCCCCTACCCCTCAAAAATAGCCAGCTTAGTTCGAAAATCCAACTCCTCCAACCCATCCCCCTGAATCAACGCCCGCCCGATCATCTCCCCAAACCGACGAGCCTCAGCCATCTGGGACCGGGTATGCCCGTACGTCTTATAATGCTTCCGCATCAGGGGCATCCGCTCCGGAATCTTACCGGCCAGCTTCAAAAAAACCCCGATGGTACACCAAGGCTCCTTAGTGGGATGATTGAAAACAACCCTGTTGGGCACTGTAGCTCCAAGCTTCCTGAGCAGAGACCTGATCCCCCACCAGTGAGTCCGCCAAAAACCACGACAGGAGATCACCGGCAGCACCGTCTGATCACGGAAAAGCCGCTCCCCGTCCCGATCCAGCAACGAGAGTACAGGCCCGCTGGGATTATAAGACCAAGTCGGACCAGCCAAGATAATTAGGTCATAGTCCTCAAAGCATTGCGGCGACAAGGGATGAATCGGCACCCGTTGACGAAACATGGTCACGACCATCTTCTTCACGATCTTGGGGATGGTGCCGATGGGAAAATGCTGCTCAGTGATAGGGCGCAAGCGTTCTCGGAACAGAGAAACGGGGTATTCCTCCAGCCCCTCCATCATTGAGCGAACAAGCTTTCTTGTCTGCGCACTGAAGGAATACTGAATAATAAGGATACGCTTGGAAGGTGCCGTATTAACGGACATGGGATGCATTTGCCGGTAAAGAGTAATAGGAATAAATTGATTTTATCAATTTTATTGATAAACAAGCATAACTTAAAAATATACCATACAATTTGCCATAAAAAAAGCCTCCTGATCATTTCTGATCAGGAGGCTTGAACACAGCCGGACAGGCAGGGGCACGGCACGCCGTGC
>MTKS01000017.1 GCA_004028495.1 Candidatus Electrothrix marina | reverse complement strand
TTTTCGATTGCTCTCGGTTCCGGCATCAGCGCGGCCGCAGATAATCCGGTCAGGTCTGCATCTGAACTCGATTATCCGCCTTTTGCCATTGTACTGGATGACGGTTCCGCAGGCGGGTTTTCCGTTGAATTGATGCGGGCGGCATTGGCGGCGATGGGGCGGAAGGTCGTTTTTACTGTCGGACCCTGGGGGGAAATCAAACAGAAGCTTGAAAACGGACATCTGGATGCACTGCCTTTAGTCGGCCGTTCACCGGAACGGGAGGCTGTTTTTGACTTTACTGCTCCTTATATCAGGCTTTACGGGGCTGTTTTTGTGCGTAATGATGAAGACGCGATCAAAACGCCTGAAGACCTCAGAGGTCACCGGGTCGGGGTGATGCAGGGTGACAATGCTGAAGAGTTTATGCGTCGAAAGAAATTCACGGATAAGCTGGTGACAACCCCGACCTTTGAGGAAGCTATGCGAAAGCTGGCCGCAGGAGAATTGGACGCTGTGGTTGTGCAACGACTGGTCGGGCTCAATCTGATTGAAAAATTAAAACTGAATAATCTGAAGACAGCTGTTGCGCCGCTGCGGGAGCTCCGGCAGGATTTTTGTTTTGCTGTCACCGAAGGCGACAAAGAGCTGCTGGCTCTGCTTAACGAAGGATTGATGGTGATCATTGCGGACGGAACATATGATCATCTGCGTGCAAAATGGATGGGAATTCTGAACAGGGAGGAACGACGCCGGACTCAACTGCTGAAGGGGGTAGCCGGAGCGATGTCAATCCTGGCTCTTTTTCTGCTGGTGTTGTATATTTATCAGCACCGGAAAAACCATCATTCGCTGAAGCAACGCGTCAAGGAACGTACCGCTGAATTAGAAACCGTGAATTCCGCCTTGCAGACAGCCAAAGAAAAAGCCGAATCAGCCAACAAAGCCAAGAGTATTTTTCTTGCCAACATGTCTCACGAGCTGCGAACGCCCCTGAACGCCATTCTCGGCTTCTCCGAAATGCTGGCAAAGGATCCGCAGACGACAGGCGATCAAGAGAAGAAACTCGCCATCATCAACCGCAGCGGCGAGCACCTGCTGGTGATGATCAACGACATCCTTGATCTTTCCAAGATTGAGGCGGGGAAGACGGAGCTGAATTCCGAGCCCTTTGAACTGCCCGAGCTGCTGAAAGAAGTCGGGGAAATGATCCGCTCACGGGCCGGGGCCAAGAACCTCCTGTTCAGCTTGGAGGTCGCGCCGAAAATCGAACGGTTTGTCAGGGGAGATGCGGACAAACTGCGCCAAATTCTTATCAACCTGCTGGGCAACGCGGTGAAGTTCACCCGCAGGGGCAGTGTGGCCCTGCGGGCACGTACCGTGATTCAGGGCGAGGGCCTGCGGCTTGAACTGGAGGTGGAAGATACCGGCCCCGGCATCCCTCCCGATGACCTGCAATCTGTCTTCAGGCCGTTTTTCCAGTCCGGCAGCGGCCGCGCCGGCAAGGGCACCGGGCTGGGGTTGGCGATCTCCCGTTCATTTGCGGAGCTGATGAGCGGCACTCTGGAGGTGCAAAGCACGGTAGGAAAAGGCAGTATTTTTCGGGTACGAGTGTTCCTTTCTCCTGATCGGGCCGAAACACCGGCTGTACTGCGGAAGTCCGGTCCGGAGGTGATCGGTCTGGCTGAAGGGCAGCCGGAGCTGCGCATTCTGGTGGTGGAAGATAATCCCGATAACCGGCTGCTGCTTACCGCCCTCCTGACGCGAACAGGCTTTTCGGTGCGGGAGGCGGTGAACGGGAAAGAGGGGGTGGCGATGTTTGAAACATGGCGGCCTCATTTCATCTGGATGGACATACGGATGCCGGTGATGGACGGGTATGAGGCGACCCGGCGTATCCGTGTTCTGCCCGGCGGGAACAGCGTGCCTGTCGCGGCTCTCACCGCCAGCGTCTTCAGGCACCAGCACGACAGAATTCTGGCGGCCGGCTGTGACGAGGTGGTGCATAAGCCCTTTCGCTCCGGGGAGCTTTTCTCTGTCATGGAAAAACATCTGGACCTGCGGTATAATTACAAAGAAGGACAAGTAAAAAACACTGCGGAACAGAAGAGTATCGTTACAGCGGCAATGCTGAAAGACCTTCCTGCCGAACAACGTGAGAGACTGAAAAAGGCGGCGCATAAGCTGGATGTTGCAGCAGCTGAAGAGGTAATCGGGGAGATCCTCCATACGCACTCCGAGACCGCCGACGGATTACAGGTGCTGATACGGGAGTTCCGATTCAGCCGGATTCTGGAACTGCTGAACAGCGCAACAGATTAAGCAGGCTTCCGATGTCTGCAAAGGATAGGATAATGGTTGATAACAGCGGGGAAATTATGGTCGTTGATGATACCCTGGAAAATCTGCGTCTGCTGACGGATATGCTTTCCTCGGAAGGGTACAAGGTCCGCCCGACACAGGAACCGGGTCTGGCACTTGATTCAGCACTTGCCGCGCCCCCTGATTTGTTCCTGCTTGATGTCAAGATGCCGGGCATTGACGGATATGAACTCTGCCGGAGGCTGAAGCAGGATAAGCGTACCGCCGAGGTTCCTGTTATCTTTGTCAGTGCATTACAGGAGCTGCATGACAGAGTCAGGGGATTCGAAGTCGGCGGTGTGGATTTCATCTCCAAGCCGATCCAGCGCGAAGAAGTATTGGCGCGGGTAAAAAATCATTTGCAGTTGCGGCGGATGCAGAAAAATTTGGAGGAAATAGTTGCCGAGCGTACAGTTGAATTGCAGAATGCCTATGAAACCGTACGAAAAAATGAAGTCAGATACAGAAGTCTGTTTAATGATGCCCTGGATATGGTACATATCGTGGGGCTGGACGGAAAAATCATTGATGCCAATCTTGCCGAGCTGCAGACTTTGGGGTACTCCGAAGAAGAGTATATCGGTATGCCTCTGCTTGATATCGTGCATCCGGATGAACGTGAAAAGACAGCCGCTGTCCTCCGACGGGTATTTTCCGGAGAAACGGTCAGAAACTATGAAACAGTTTTTGTTGCGCAGGCCGGTGAACTGATCAACGTGGAACTCAATGCTTTTCCCCAGATCGAGGGAGGCAGAGTGATCTTTGAACGGGCAATTATCAGAAATATTACCGAACGGAAAAAAGAGGAAAAGGAAAAAAAGAAACTTGAGCACCAGCTTTTTCAGACCCAGCGTCTGGAAGCCATCGGAACACTGGCAGGCGGCATAGCGCATGATTTCAACAACATTCTTTCCCCTATTCTCGGTTATGCGGAATTGGTTCAGCAGAAATTATCAATCGGGAGTGAGCTCTGGCGGGAACAGCAGGCTATCATTGATGCCGGAAATCGGGCCAAGGAACTGGTGCAGCAGATTCTCTCCATCAGTCGACAGGGTGAACATGAACGCCGACCGTTGCAAATTCATCTGATTGTCAAGGAGGCATTGAAGCTGCTCCGGGCATCCATTCCGACGACCATTGAAATCCGACAGGATATTCAGGCGACATCCGGTGTGGTTCATGCCGACCCGACAAAAATCCATCAGATCATAATGAACCTCTGCACCAATGCCTATCATGCCATGCAGGAGACAGGCGGAATCCTGGGGGTTTCTTTACGTGTGATCAACGTTGAAAAGAACGGTGAATTTTTTTTAGCGATGCTCCTGCCTCCCGGCCGATATTTGAGGCTTGAGGTGAGCGATACCGGTTACGGCATGGAGAAGAAAATATTGGATCGGATCTTTGATCCGTACTTCACAACAAAAGGACAAGGACAGGGTACGGGCTTAGGTCTGGCAATAGCTCAAGGTATCGTGCTTGGCTACGGCGGTCATATTTCCGTGTACAGCAGTCCCGGTGCAGGAAGTGTTTTTCATGTTTATCTGCCTTACGTTGAGTCATCCCCCGCAGAATCCTGCTCAACGAAACAGGAACCTTTACCTGTCGGAAATGAAAAAATTTTGTTATTGGATGATGAAGAGGTGATTGTGGCGATGGGGCAAAAAATCCTGGAGGATCTCGGCTACAGGGTTACTACGTTGACAAGCAGCAAAGATGCTTGGCAACTGCTCCGGGACCAGCCTGATTTCTTTGATCTTATTATCACCGACATGACCATGCCCGACATGACCGGACTTGACCTGGCAGACAAATATCTTGCCCTCAGGCCGAATGCCTCCATTATTCTCTGCACAGGTTTCAGCAAGCTGGTGAATGGAGATCAGGCAAAGGCATCAGGAATGCGCGGGTTTCTTATGAAACCGATAAGCCGGAAAGAACTGGCAAAGACCGTCCGGAGGGTGCTGGATGACAATCCACAACGCAGGTAATGAATATTCAAGTTGAGCAGCCCTGTCCCCAGTGCGGCGGATCTGTCACCCTGTCGGTTGAGGATCGTCTGCTGATCTGCCCCTATTGCGGAGTAAAGAATTTCCTCCGGAGTTCCGGGGCCTTCCGATATGCCTTACCCAACAGGGTCACACCGGAAAAACAGGACCGGATTCTGTACGCCCCCTATCTCCGTTTTAAGGGAAATATTTTTACGGTGAGCGAGTCCGGTATTTCCTACAAGGTGCTGGATACCACCCAGGACGGCTGTCCTCAGCCGGGTCTTCCCCCTTCCCTCGGACTTCGCCCCCAGGCGATGAAACTGGTTCGCGTCCATAACGAAACAAAGGGCCATTTTCTCCCTCTGGCAGTGAATATCCAAAAGATCCTGGAAAAAGCAGCCCGGATTCAGTCCTTATCCCGAAAGGGGGACGCCCCCCTGTACCACCGTGCCTATATCGGTGAAACCCTCAGTTATATTTACCTCCCCCTCCTGCCCCGCGAGGACGGACTCTTTGATGCCGTCCTGGGCGAATCTCTGGCCCACGCCGATGCATCAGCTGTTCAGGCCTTAAAAAGCACTCCGTTCCAACCTAACTGGCAGATGAAATTTCTCGCCACCCTCTGTCCTCGTTGCGGCTGGAATCTGGACGGGGAAGGTGACTGCCTAGTCTTGACCTGTTCAAACTGCAACACGGCCTGGAGGATTGGGACGAAAAAACTTTCCCATATCCCCTGCACCATGTTTCCCGGTCCGGCTGATACAGCCCTCTATCTGCCTTTTTGGAGAATAAACGTCAATCTTCCCGCTGTCGAAATTCAGAGTTTTGCCGACTTTATCCGCCGAACGAATCAGCCCTTGGTCCCGCGCAAGGAATGGGAAAAGCAGGTCATGCAGTTCTGGATACCGGCCTTTAAGCTGCGCCCGAAAATCTTCCTCCGCACCGCAAAACAGGCCACGGTCAGTCAATGGCGGTTGACTCGGGAACAGCAGGAAAAGGAGATGCGGATTGTGCCCGATATGTACCCGGTCACCCTGCCGTTAAGCGAGGCAAAACAATCCCTGAAACTCGTCCTGGCCGACTCGGCGACAAACAAGCGGAAGGTTTATCCGCACCTCCCTTATCTGCAACCGAAGATTATTTCGTCATCCCTGGTGTTTCTCCCTTTTAAGGACCGCCATCATGACTGGGTGCAGACACCGGGCGGAACAGTGATTGCCAAGTCTGTGCTCCATTTCGGCAGAGCCCTCTGACGACCAACAAGTCAGGTGAAGAAATCACAGTACCAGCCTGCTCTGTTCGTCACAAGACGACCGATAATATTCCCTATTCATAAAAAAGAATAAAAACTATGCAACACAATACACTTCAACAGGATGAACAGTTTATGCAGCATGCCCTGACCGAGGCCCGAACAGCCCTGGAGGACGGAGAATTTCCGGTGGGATGCGTGCTGGTTCAGGACAATGAAATTATCCGAAGCGGTCGTCGCCGAAACAGCGAAGGGGCCGGAAGCAATGAAATCGACCATGCCGAGATGGTGACGCTGCGTGCTCTGCTCGCTGAACAGCCCCGCCTTGACTGCCGAGACCTTACGGTCTACTCCACCATGGAACCCTGCCTGATGTGTTATACCACCCTGCTCCTTTCCGGAGTCCGCCGCTTTGTCTGGGCCTATGAGGATGTGATGGGCGGGGGCACCAACCTGCCGCTGCAACAGCTTGCGCCCCTGTATCAGGACATGCATGCGGAGCTGGTCCCGGATGTCCTTCGCCGGGAAAGCCTGAGCCTGTTCGGGCAGTTCTTTGAACAGGCTTCCTATTGGCAGGACAGCCTGCTTGCCGACTATACCCTGGCCCAGTACAACAATGAACGCAATGAACCGATTCCGGCACCAGAACTGCAATACAGAGCAGAAACGGAATCCGCCTGCGCAGCAGCATAGCCTACACTCATCTTTCAATAAAAATAACAGACAAGCTGATGGACAACCTAACCAGCCGACAAAATAGCGACCCGGCTCCTTCGCACAAAGAAGGCCCGAAGAATTGGCAACAGACCATGCGGGCCTGGACCCACCCCAGAGTGGTAACCATGCTCTTTTTCGGTTTCTCTGCCGGGATCCCCATCCTGCTGATCTTCTCCAGCCTCTCTCTCTGGTTACGGGAGGCCGGGGTAAGTCGTTCCGCTGTTACCTTTTTCAGCTGGGCCGCCCTGGGGTATTCCTTTAAATTTGTCTGGGCACCGCTGGTTGACACCCTCCCCTTGCCCTTTCTCACCAGAAAACTGGGAAGAAGAAGGGGCTGGCTGCTGCTGGCCCAAGCTGCGGTCATCACGACCATCTGCTTTATGGCCCTGACCGATCCCGCTGCCGGACAACAAAATCTGGTCAGCATGGCCCTGGCTGCGGTTATGCTCGGTTTTTCCTCAGCCACCCAGGACATCGTCATTGACGCCTACCGCATCGAATGCGCAGAAGAAAATATGCAGGCACTCTTGTCTTCGACCTATATTGCCGGATATCGGGTGGGAATGCTGGTCGCCGGAGCCGGAGCCCTGTATCTGGCCTCCTGGTTCGGCACCAGTAAAGATGTCTACAGCTACGCAGCCTGGCAGTACAGCTATTTTTGTATGGCCGGGGTCATGCTCATCGGGGTGGCCACCACCCTGCTGATCCCGGAACCGCTCTCCAGTACAAAAAATTACGATTACCCGGCCGGCTATTATCTCCGTTTTCTCTTCCTCTTTGTCTGCACGGCAGGCACCTTTATCGCGGTCTTTTTCCTGACCGGTAATATGGTCAACCTGCTTAACGGCATGGCCCGGGGACTGACCGCAACGATCCCCGAGTCCCCCGGCCCGCTGATTTCCTTTCTGGCAGAAGCAGCCCGCCTGCTGGCAGCCCTGCTCTGCGCCCTGTTCACCGCCTTTTTTCTCATGCGCCGAAACCTGGTGGACGGCAGCATGGTCAGCCAGACCTATATCAACCCGGTGCTTGATTTCTTCAGCCGCTACGGTCTGCGTACAGCCCTGCTCCTCCTGACACTGGTGGGATTCTATCGGATCTCGGACATTATTCTGGGAGTGGTTGCTAATGTCTTTTACCAGGACATGGGCTTTTCCAAGCAGACCATCGCCGGCGTGATCAAGACATTCGGCCTGTTTATGACTCTGCTGGGCGGTTTTCTCGGCGGCACCCTGACTGTCCGCTACGGGGTGATGCGCATCCTCTTCATCGGAGCCCTGCTCTCCAGTGCCACCAATCTGCTCTTTATGCTGCTGGCGGATGCGGGCAATAATGTCTCTCTGCTCTATCTGGTTATCTCCGCCGATAACCTCAGCGGCGGCATCGCCACCACTGCCTTTGTCGCCTTTCTGGCCAGCCTGACCAATGTCTCCTTCACTGCTGTGCAATATGCCATCTTCAGCTCTCTGATGACCCTTCTGCCCAAACTGATCGGCGGCTACTCAGGTACTATGGTCACAAACTGGGGATATCATCAGTTCTTCCTGGTCACCGCCCTGATGGGACTGCCCGTATTGGCCCTGATCTGGCTGGCCGGGAGGCGGTTGCGTTGAGCGAATGCAACCATGCCGCACAGGGCAATAAAATACACACCTTGAGCCTACTTGGTCCGGGTTCCTGATCCCTTTTCACTCCCGGCCATGCCGCCGATGCCGCTCAACGCCAGTTGCTCATACACCGACTGGGTAGGAGCAAGCCAGACTTCTCCTGTACCGTGAAAGGTCTGCAACAGGCCCTCGCCGCTGGTCATGGACCCGATCAGCGACTTGGTTGCGCCTTTGACCGTGAACTCCACATTTCCTTTGCGAAGCAGGGCGAAATTGCCGTCAACCTGAAGAGTATCGTCGTTAAGTGAAACTTTAATAATTTCTTTCACAGGAACCGGCGATTGCAGGACGCAAATGCCTTTGCCGGACAACTTGGTCTGGAAGAACCCTTCCCCGCCGAGCAAACCGGTCGCAAGCCCTTTCTGGGTGGCAACGCCCACCTCCACCGAACTCTGGCAGGCGAGAAACATACCCTTATCCGCAACGATCTCTTCATCTTCAAGAGGAAGCAGAATGAAGTGCCCGAATCCCGGCTCAAGGTAGATCTCGCCGCTCCCCCTGTAGGTGGGTTTAAAGGCGGACTCATCTGTCAGCTTCTTGGAGACGGCCTTCTTAAAAAATCCTCCGACACCGCCGATTTTACTCTCGATGGTAATATTTCCCTGCTGAAAATGAAGGGCCCCTGCTTCCAGTATCACCTCGCTGTTGTGCAGGGTGATCCTGACCTGTTTCAGGCGAACCCCACTGTGTTGCGCCTTATGAATCATATTCGCAACAGCCAAATTATCACTGCCGGCAAGAGAGCGATAGGTGAGAACCTCAAACTTGACTTCCGGAGTTTCAAGGAAATCCGAGACAAAGAGGTTTGGGGCAAGGGCGTCTGCACCGGTCTGTTCCTGCTCACTCCCTTTCCGCTCAGGTTCTGTTTCCAGGGATTCCTCTGCAACGGTTACAGAATCATTTTCCTCCGGAGGCGGCGGTTCAATGGTGCAGACCGCTCCGGCATCGGTGTAGACCTGCTGAATCTTTTGAGCTGCCGCATAGTCATTGACGATTTTCACCACCCTGCGTTTTCCGGAGAAAAGGGCCTCTATTTTTTCAAGAGATACCTGATGCAGCTTAGCCAAGTTCTGCCGTACCTGCTGCGGATCGCACCCTTCCTGAATCTGTCCGGCAAAAAACACCTTAATTTGAGAATCCATACTTTTTATCCCTCATTTTAATATATGTTCAGCGATTCCCGACTCCACAGCGTAGAGCAACAAAAAAGCCGCTCCTGCTAAGGAACGGCTTTTTTTCTCAGGAGAAAAGAGTACGATCAGTTTTTCAACAGATAATCAGCAAGTGCCTCAAGTTCGGCTTCCGACCCGCTGAAAGGAGTCATAACCATATTTGCCGGACTGGGGGGCTGACGGATGAAATCCATAAGCTCATCCTTCTTATTACTATACTTTTGCGATACGTTCGTCAGATCAGGTCCAGTTGACCCTCCCTGCCCTTTATAGGAATGACAGCCCTTGCATCCCTGAAAAACCTGTTCGCCGTTCACAACGGCTCCGGCGGTTTGCTCCGCTCCACCGGAAAGTTTGTCTTTCATTGTTTTGGTGAACTGCTGATCCATACTCATAACATTCCAGACCAGATACGGTTTCCTTGCTCTTTCTCGGGTGAAACCGCCGATGAAAAAGGCGATAAACATGGCGAACGAAGCCGCCAGCAGGGCCTTGCGTCCCTTCTCATGGCCCATGACCCAGTAAAGAATCGTGCAGATTACCGCAACACTTCCCAGTCCGATCATGGTGTACAGAAAAGGCGTGGCAGCACCGCCGGTCAGCTGTACCCAGGGATTGGGTGTCGGAAGCGCCTCTGTAGCTGATTTCACTTTAAGCAGAAAGAGAATGCCTGAGATAGGCTGCAGAAAAAGCAGGGTGCCTCCGATGGACGCCGTAAACTTGTTGACCTTTTGATAATACTGCTGGTCCTCACTCGGTTTCGTGGATTTCCAATAGGTCCAGACAAAAACGAGCAGAGCACCGTTGATCAGACAGGGCAGAATCAGATGGGTGGTGGACTCGGAGAGAATGGGGGTATTAAAGGCATCCCAACGACTCTGGGTTTCCATCCACTTGCCCGGAACCATCATGAAGGCCCAGATGGCGTTAATCAGGACTCCGGCCATTATGGCGAAGAAGGCTGTCAACAACCCGTAAAAAATATGCATTCCTCGGGAAACAGAATCCCAAGTGTTATGATAGATGACGGCAAAAATCATCAGAAGCAGAAAAACGCCGCCCTCGGCCAGAAAAGGCCAGAACTGGGTTGAGTAAAGAAAAGCACCGAACGGAGTCCACAGGCCGATGGTCAGCACCACGATGGCGACACCGAGCACGCCGTTGATCTTCATCATGTCGGAAAGAAAACCTGACACGCTCCTGGCCAGCCTTATGTAGTCGTTGTCCTTTTTTTTGGTTCCCCACCATTCAGAAACAACAGCCAGCACAGACCCGCCGACTGCAAAAAAAGCAAAAAAAACGTGTACCAGTATAACTACCGCCATAATAATACTGTTGCCCAACAAGGGGAAATCTATTCTGTCCACCTGTACCCTCCTTTAAAAAAAAAGCCTTGAAGCCTCTCATTTCCCTGCCTTTTAACGACAGCGGATCTCCCGATGACGACAGCGGCCCGGCATCCCCGTGGATGCTGATCTGCGAACCATCCGCAGAACGGCTTCGTTTATTACTCAGTTTACATCCTCAAAAAAAAATACACAAGGCGGCGAGAAAATATCTCAAAAAAAAAATTCCCTTTGTTGACAGGCAGTCTTCCTCTTTTCACGAGTGTTCCACAGGATACCCTATCATCTCCAATGCCGAAGCAACCTCTCCCAGACAGGAAGGATCATCAATAGTGGACGGCATCCGGTATTTCTTGCCCGCAGCAATAGAACGCATGGTTCCCCGGAGAATTTTACCGGACCGGGTCTTGGGGAGTCGGCTGACAACGACGGTGTCACGGTAACAGGCGATAGGACCGATCCGAGTGCGGACCATCTGAACAAGTTCCTCTTTCAGTTTTTCCTCATCACATTCGGCACCCGCTTTGAGCACTGCCAAGCCCAGGGGCTTTTGTCCTTTCAGGGCGTCATCCACCCCGATAACGGCACACTCCGCCACCTGCGGATGCGCTGCAACGATTTCCTCCATTGCACCGGTGGATAAACGATGCCCGGCCACATTGATCACGTCGTCAATCCTGCCCATAACAAAGACATAGCCGTCCTCATCGACATATCCTTCGTCACTGGTTTCATAATAGCCGGGGAAGACGGACAGATACGATTGAACAAAGCGGTCGTCATTCCGCCACAGGGTCGCCAAGGTACCGGGCGGCAGGGGCAGCTTGACCGCAATATTCCCCTCCTCTCCCGATCCGAGTTCCTTTCCCGCATAATCAAGAATTCTCACGTCATAACCGGGAACAGGCTTGGTTGCCGACCCCGGCTTTACAGGAAATTGTTCTATCCCCAGAGGATTGGCCGCGACCGCCCAGGCTGTTTCCGTCTGCCACCAATGATCGATCACCGGAACATCAAGAAGATTGCGGGCCCAGCAGTATGTATCCGGGTCGAGTCGTTCACCGGCAAGGAAGAGAGCCTTGAACCTGAAGAGATCGTATTTCTTCAGCAGCAGCCCCTTTGGATCTTCCTTTTTAATTGCCCGGAAGGCGGTGGGTGCGGTAAAGAGCACCTTGACCTTATGCTGCTCAATAACCCGCCAAAATGCGCCCGCGTCCGGGGTACCCACAGGCTTGCCCTCATAGACCACTGTTGTGCAGCCGTACAGAAGCGGGCCGTAGACAATATAGGAATGGCCGACCACCCAGCCCACGTCCGAGGCTGCCCAATAGACATCACCCGGCTCCACGTTATAGATGTTTTTCATGCTCCAGTGCAGGGCCACGGCATGACCGCCGTTATCCCGCAGCACGCCCTTGGGCATCCCCGTGGTTCCGGAAGTATAGAGGATATAAAGCGGATCAGCGGCAGCGACCGGAACGCAATCAGCAGGCTCGGCATCCTTGACAAGCTCCTGCCAGTCCAAATCACCGGGCTGCCCGAGGTCGGCCCGAAGAAAATCCCGCTGAAAAACAATGGTTTTTTCCGGCTTATGCTCTGCCCGCTCTATAGCCGCATCAATAAGCGGTTTATAGGCCAGGATCTTTTTCCCTTCAACAGCTCCGGAGGCACAGAGAATCATTTTGGGTTGAGCATGATCAATGCGGATCGCCAGCTCATCAGCCGCAAAGCCTCCGAACACGACAGAATGAATAACACCGAGCCGGGCGCAGGCCAACATGGCAACCAGGGCCTCGGGAATCATGGGCATATAAATGATAGTGGTGTCGCCTTTTTCCGCCCCCTGTTTTTTAAGAGCCCCGGCAAGCCGGGCCACCTGATCACGCAGCTCTGCCCAGGAAATCTTCCGCACCGTGTCAGTCACCGGAGAATCATAAATAACAGCGGTTCGATCGCCGTGCCCGTTCTCCACATGCCGATCCACAGCATTATAACAGGTATTCAGCTCGCCACCTCGAAACCACCGATAAAAAGGCGGATCAGAGCTATCCAGCACGACATCCCATTTCTTGTACCAGCTGATGGACTCGGCAGCCTCAGCCCAGAATTCTTCGGGATTGTTCAGGCTTCTGTCAAAGATTTCCTGATATTTTTCCATGCGCTCTCCCAGGGGTGGACATTCAATGAAAAATGCTTCTCAACTCCGGCTCTCTCTTATCGAGCCAAAAACAAGGACACCCACTCATCCTCATAGCGAGCTTCCTGCAAGGTGAGACCTAACGTCTCATACAGTCTGATGATATTCTTTTCCTGCTCGCCTGCCAAGATACCGGCCAAGACAACAGCTCCTTTTTTCGATACAAGAACGGCAATGGCCGGAGCCATGTCCACCAAAACATCATGAATAATATTGGCGCAGACAAGATCAAAGCTGCCGGTCAGCTTATCAAAACCGTCACCGGAAACAGTGATTTTTTGTTTAAGCACATTATGGGCAATGTTTTCTCCGGCAACCCGTACCGCCTCGGGATCGTTATCAATCGCTACAACATGCTCCGCGCCGAAAAGGGCCGCCCCCATAGCCAGAATGCCTGTCCCTGTGCCGATATCCAACACGCTCTCTGCTCCCCTGCTGTCAAAACAGGAACGAATCAGGCCGAGAGCCAGCTTGGTGGAGGCATGCTGACCAGTGCCGAAGGCCATGCCAGGATCCATCTCAATCACCTGCTCGCCTGCTGCGGGCACATACTCTTCCCAAGAGGGCTTAATCACCAAACCGGGAATAATGGCAAAAGGGGTGAAAAACTGCTGCCACGAG
Source organism: Candidatus Electrothrix marina (assembly GCA_004028495.1). Lineage (GTDB taxonomy): Bacteria > Desulfobacterota > Desulfobulbia > Desulfobulbales > Desulfobulbaceae > Electrothrix > Electrothrix marina. Next base: position 2,152 of record MTKS01000017.1, on the reverse strand, counting down.
GTTGCCCAGTCCTCATCCGCCAGCAAAGAACATGTTGGTTTTGGTGCTTCCAGCTCATAGAGCGCAAAAAGCTCTATCAACTCCTGCTCCAGTCGTTCCAGGACATCGTCCTGTTCCGCCTCGCTGTCTTCACCGTCAAGACGGAAAAATCCGTTGACCGTGCTCTGCCCGTTTTTTACCGGGGTCTGTTCCACTGCCGAGCCGCTGAGCACGCCAAGCAGATCAACAACTGCTTCCAGAGTTATTTCGGGGCAGTCCAAACTGGTCTTCAGCCACATCGGCGCAAGGGATTCTGTCATGTATCTTCCTGTATCTTCTTGTATCATATAGTGATGATAATGTTTTGTTCGTCCAAACCTATTCTGATTGAAAAACGGGCGTGTTACCAACGTTGTTCACGTTATCGCTCGTTGCCTACTCTACCGGCTTCTTTCAGACATAACCTAAAAAGCGTTCAACACGAATTCGCGAGGAGCTGACCCCGAGAAGGGCCAACTGTTCTTCCATTTCTCTGACCATCACCGGCGGACCGGATATAAGAAAAGTTGCTTCCTGAAGATCCGCTCTCACTTCGGAACGTATAATTTTCGAATCGATTCGCCCCTGACAGGCCTGCATCTTTCCTAAAGAACGCCCCAGCACATGGACAACCCGAAAACCGGGCAGATGCAGCTTTTGCAGCTTTGCCAGCTCGTCGGCAAAAGCGACATCATCATCGTCCGCATTCCCGTAAATTAAAGTGATTCTGCGGCGATCATGCCGGGAGGCCGAATCGGCCAGCATGCTTTGAATAGGTGTTATACCGATGCCCCCTGCAAGACAGACAATATCATTTGAAATGCCTGTCATGGAAAAATCACCGTTCGGCCCCTTCATGGTCACTGCATCACCCGGATACAGCCCTTCGAGATATTGGCTATAAGCGGAACCGGTCATTCGTTTGGTGAATTCCAGAAAATCCTGCTGCGGCCCGTTGCTGAATGATAAGGGATGAACCAGCATGCCTTCATGCCCGAGACCGACAATCACGTATTGCCCGGCCTGAAAGGAGAAACCCGGCGGACGGGTAAAACGATAGCTGTTGACCTGCGAGGTACGGGATATGCTTTCAATAAAACGTACGGTTGTTTCCATGTTACCTCTTCTCCTTTCCGCTCACTTTCTTCTTCTTTTTTCCCGCTTGGACCCGATATTGTTCTGTCACCGTTTCTTTCTGCGGCAGAGCAATCTTGGGCGACCAGACCAGCCAATCTTTATCAGCCTCTTTTGCCAGCAGAAAATGATCACCTTCCTCGGCGGACGTACCCGGTTCTTCCGGTGTGGCCATGGCAATACCGCCCGCAATAATGGATTCCAACGATTCTGTTTCCACAGAAACCCCGGAAAAAAGACCGGCGATCACCTTGACCCCGCCGGCATTCCAGAATCTGGAGCTCCGATGAACAAGAGGAATATAGTTTTGCTCAATAGCCACATGGATCCAGACCATTTGCGCTGTCGGCCCGAGCTCAATACCGGTTACCCTCCCTATTTCCACCTGTCTGTAATAGAGCGGGCTGCCTTTTTTCAAGGAGCCGATCCGTTCCGCCTCCAAAACCAAATGCAGGCCGGGCACAGGTGCGGACAGCCTGGGTTCAGAATCCCGGACCGCAAAACGGGTTCTCGGACCACCGCTTCCGGGCAGGAGATCAAGATACGGGCCGGAAATTAAGGTGCCCAGATGCTTGGCACCGAAAAGATTCACCTTTGGTTTCACAAGCCAGACAGCTGTTGTCTGCCGAAAGAGCCTACTGAATCTTTGCTGAACAGCAGCCTTGGCAAACACCCTGTCTTTATCAGGATCATACCAGGTACGGACCAGCGTGCCCACAGTGATTCCCTTATATTTAATTTTTGTCCTCGCCGTGATATCGCCGCCTTGGAGAAATTCCAAGGTCAGTAAAAGAGAGCCGGCTCGAAGTGCTTCTTCTCGTCCGGGATAGAGCGGAAAAACCTGTCCCTCCGCAACCTGCCCCCCGTTACCGGGCGTAAAAAAAGAAATGCCGCCCGCGATTATGGAATCCAGAGAAGCAGTCTGCAAGGAAAGCCCCTGCAAGGAGGCATCAAGCCGGAAACCGGAAATATTATAGAACCGGGTATTACTCCTGATCAG
>MTKS01000016.1 GCA_004028495.1 Candidatus Electrothrix marina | reverse complement strand
TAAAAGGCCCCGTCCTGCTTAATCCCCTTATTGATAGCGGTGAGTTTTTCCCCGAATCCCTTTTGGATGGCATCTTTAAAGAGGAAGCGTGCCCCAAGGAAGGCAAGGGTTGCCCCGACGGTGCTGGCAAAAGAAACCAGCAGGAAGCCGAGCCAAAGCCCGAACAGGGCTCCCCCGCCCAAGCTCATGATCAGGGCGCCGGGCAGGGACAGAGCCGTGATAAGGATATAGAGCAACATGTAGCCTGCAATGGTGAGCAGCTGATGTTCAATATAGAAGCTCTGCAACAGCTGGCGGCTGGACTTGAGAAAGGTCAGGCTCAGGTATTGTTGCCCGTCAAAAATAATGAAAAGAACCGCCAGGGCTGCCGCAACCAGCAAAAGGGCGATTTTACCTTGTCGTTTTTTATCCCGCAGCTGTTTCATGATGCGTATCGATTTGAGGATGCTTGCAGGCTTGTATAAACAAGAAAATATCCTTGTCTCTCCCTTTGTACACTTGACTTTCTCCTGAAAAAGAAGAAGAAATAAAAATTATTCTTCCCGCCGGTGACCCGGTGCTTTTCATCAACTGCCGAAATCGTATAAAAATATGAGTTCATCAAACGAAGCCTGGGAGCACTTGGGCGACCTGACTGAAGAGGATGCAATGCACGTCCTGACCCGCCTGTTCTCCATGTATGAAGAAGAGGAACAGCGTCATCCCGGTGACAAGGCTGCGGCTCTCTTTTTTAGAAATCTGATAACAGCCCTCGGGCAAACCTCCGCATGTAACCTGAACAGACGATAATGCATTTTTTCCATTTTTTCATGATCATAGTTTCCTACCTCATTGGTGCTGTTCCCTTTGGTCTCCTGTTATCTCGTGGTCGCGGAGTGAATATCCGTGAGCAGGGCAGTAAAAATATCGGTGCCACCAATGTTTCTCGCTTGTTAGGTAAAAAGCTCGGTTTCTTAACCTTTCTTCTTGATTGCGCAAAAGGGTATCTTCCCATGTTTCTTGCCGGGCTGCTGCTTGGCAATACCCCGAATCGTCATGTGGTGATCGCCCTTTGCGGCGCGGCTGCGGTGATCGGGCATATGTTTCCGGTCTATCTTGGCTTTAAGGGAGGGAAGGGGGTGGCCACCGGCTTGGGAGCTTTTCTCTATCTGGCCCCCAAAGCGGTTCTGATCAGCTTAGCCGTTTTTATCGCTACTGTTGCTGCCACCGGATTTGTTTCTCTCGGCTCTTTGTTGGCCTCGGCCGTGATTTTGCCTTGTTTGTATTTTTTTGCTGAACCGACTTGGAAGCTTTTGCTTGCCTGCTTTGTTGTTGTCATGATTTGGATCAAGCATTATGAGAATATCGGGCGGCTGCTGAAAGGGCATGAGAAGAGTTTTAAGAAAAAAAAGTGAACGTATAGGAAGAGGGGTTGATGATAGGGGAGGGCAGCATGTTGTGATGCTGAATGCTGCCTCTGAATCATGCCGTCTTGGTCAGCAGCACCACCGCATGGGCGGTGATCCCCTCTCCCCGCCCGGTATAGCCCATCTCCTCGGTGGTGGTGGCCTTGATATTAATTTCTTCCGCCCGGCAGACCTCTCTGAGGTTGGCCTGCATGGTCGCCAAGTGGGGAGCAAGCTTAGGCTGCTGGCAAACCACCGTGATATCCGCGTTGACCAACCGCATCTTCTTGGCCTTAACCAACGCTATCACTCGCTCCAGCAATGTGAGGCTGTCCGCGCCTCGGTACTGTTCATCCGTGTCCGGGAAATGACGCCCTATATCGCCAGCACCCAGCGCACCGAGTAAGGCATCCATCAGGGCATGAACCAAAACATCAGCATCCGAATGACCAGCCAGACCCAGCTCGTAGGGAATGTCCACCCCACCAAGAATAAGCTTGCGTCCTTCCACCAACCGATGGGCATCAAAACCGTGTCCTATCCGCATTGCTGTCTCTCCTTCCTGATTTTCCCGGAGCAGAGTGGCAGCAATCCGCAGATCCTCCGGTCGGGTAATCTTGATATTCTCTTCACTGCCCATAACCACGCTCACCGAAACCCCGGCATGCTCCAGCAGAGAGGCCTCGTCCGTGCCGATAAATTCAGTGGCTGCCGCATACTCATAGGCCCGCTCCAACAAGTGCAGATCCATAGCCTGAGGGGTCTGGGCATGCCAAAGCTGGGAGCGATCAACAGTTCCGATGATCTCTGTGCCGTCCTCAACCTCTTTTAAGGTATCCTTGACCGGGACAGCTGCGATCACAGCCCCGTGCTCTTCAATACCAGCCAGACAGCGATCAATAATCTCCGCACTCACCAAAGGACGTGCCCCGTCATGGACAAAAATACGCTCAATAGAAGCAGGCAGGGCCTTCATACCGTTCTGCACCGAGTGCTGGCGGGCTTCCCCCCCAGTGGTGTACAGCATTTTTCCCTGCTGCTCTGGGGTGAGGAAAGGAAGGAGCTGCTCTTTGCCGGATTGCAACTGTTCCGGCGGCAGAACAAGCACAATGATGTGGATTTCCGGGTGGGCCAGAAAGACCCGAAGAGTCCGCACAAAAACAGGCTCTCCGGCCAGTTCGAGGAATTGCTTGGGGATGGCGGCTCCCATTCGGGTGCCAAAACCTGCTGCCGGGATGATGGCGGCGATGGTAGGAGGAATATCGTATTCGTTCATCAGTCAGTTCCTGTAAGAAGTGTTTTTCCGTTTGCTGCGGTTGCTGCCGAATGCGCAGAAAAGGGCGAAGCAGATGTCTGTGTTACCAGAACAAGAGCGATGGTCAACATCAAGATTTGAGGTTGTTTTTCTCAGATTTGGCCCCCCTTACGCCTCCTGCCCCACCATAGCCAATAGAATCCCTAAAATCTTCTCCGGCTGCTCAATGGAATACTCATCCAGATCAATGAAGACCTCAAGTTTCTCCATTTTGAGAAATTTCCAAGCCGTTCCGGTTGTAACAACCCCGTAAATCGTCCCTATATGTTCAACACCCTCTGCCTCATTGAACAATTTTGCCGCAACCATCTCGGCAATGCATTGCCCTAATCCGCCGATGATATTTTCATTTTTTGCTTCAACAAGCGCAATCACCGGACTGTTCAGCAGTAATTGTTCCAGGGATGCGCTGATGATGAAATCGCAGAACCCGTTCAGCCCCTTCTCCTTATCAACATTAAACTCAATACCGGAAAATAAACTGATCTGATGTTTGAGGATCTTGCGTAATTCAACCAAGATATTGGCAATAATCAGCTCTGAACGAGCCTTCTCGGTATTAATGGCACGGGCAAGCGGAACATTCTCTTGGAGAATTTCCTGAAATGAAAGGCTGACGACAATATCCGGAACGCTGGAAAAAAGCCCTTCCTGCTCGGTCAGATGAACACCAAGCTTTTGCTTAACCGTTTTCAGATCAAAATCGCTATAGGGCATTATTCAACCTCAAAATTTGAAGTTACAAGGAGTTGTTACTCTCGGCCTTCCGGTTTATCCCGCCACGCCTTTCCCTCAACCCAGCCGTTACTTGCATCCTGCCGATAATCAAATCTAGGTATATAAGGTTTTATATCAAGAAGCGGGGTATTATCCAAGATATCAATTTCACTGACTTCCAGGATATTTTCTTTTTTTGCTTCAAGGCGGACAATGGACATGCCGATACTGTTCGGTCGGCAGGGATGGCGGGAAGCAAAGACCCCGTGCGGGGCATCGTCAAGAAAGGTGGGGCGGGATAATTGTATTTCTCCGGCTCGATCAAACCGGTAGAGAAGAAAGATATGCGAGAAGGTCTCGATGGTTTCCAGGGCTTCTTCATATTCCGGGAACACCTCGACCCTGCCGATGCCCTCAGGGGCTGCTCTGCCCTGAACCGGGCAGACTTCTTTGCCGGTATAGGGAGAGTGGATGATCCCGATTTGTTCTATTGTATATTGCATACGCGTGTAAAAAAAACAGGGTGGACTATAAGCCGAATTCTGTTCCTGCCGAAGCAGGCCATGATCATTTAACTGGGATGCCGGTTGCCCGGCACCTCGTGCAACCTACCCGGAAACTTTGGACGAGCCGCCCTCAAACGTTTCCCTATTTGGTCTTGCACCCGGTGGGGTTTACCCTGCCCTTTATGTCACCATAAAGGCGGTGAGCTCTTACCTCGCCATTTCAACCTTACCTGTGAACGACACGTCGTTCCATCGGCGGTGTATTTTCTGTGGCACTTTCCTTCGGTTACCCGAAGTTCCCGTTAAGAACCACCGTGCCCTGCGGTGTTCGGACTTTCCTCACCGGCGTAAAGCCGGAGCGACCATGCGTCCACCCTGCAACTCCTTACATCTTCTTAAAGCAGCCTATTACAGCAGAAGTTGCCCTTGCAATAAACAGCAATTTTCCTGATCTGAGCCGGAAGACTTCCTGAAAAAGCCAAGCCTCTTCTGGGTAAAGGCAGCAGCTTTCCGGGTTAAAGTTAGAAATTTTCTGAAAATAGGCAGGCAATTTCTGCCTTCAACGCAAAAATCTTCTCTAAAAGAACAGAAAGACTCTTTCCCGATAAAGCTTCAGGCTGTCGGGAAATTGATATTCTTCACTGCCCATTCAGAGATTTCGGTTTCCTTTAACTTCTTTTGTGTATAAAAAACCTGAAGATACCAGGATATGATACCGAATACGAGTATTGTCAGTACGACCAGGCAAGTATTCGAGGTGCATTGATACAAAACTGACAAAGCAATACTTATCGTTGCTATGGAATTCAGCAATAAGAGAATGCTCTCCGCTCCTCTCCAATAAGTATATCCTCCTACATTAGTGAATGTAGGCCTATCATCGTTGGGTTCAAAAGCTACATATTTTTGTAACGCCCTATCCCTATCTACAAACCATCTTCTGATACGCCCAGCACGTCTGTAAAAAGCTACCACAGCCATCGAATAAGTTATTAGCATTCTCAGCGTCAATACTCCTAAAATTAAAGTAAATATAGACAAACCTATTATTGCTTCATGCATGTGATTCGGAAAAATCTTTTCCTTGATAATTGCTGAAGCAATAGCTCCTGCAGAGGCTGCCACGACTAAGAAAAAGTTTACCTGTTTTGATTTTATTTCTTCATAATGACTGGCCCTCGCTTGCAGAGCTGCATATTCTGCTAAGAGAAACTGAGCACTCATCTCTTCCCTAGCTATTTCAGACATGAGGTATGGTCACAATATAGAAGTTTTGTTTTTATCAATACTGGTAACATTTGAGGAAGGAAGAAGGATTAATTTCTTCGCTCATCAATCCCCTGGTTCGCCAACTCATCCGCCCGCTTATTCTGCTCGCGCGGTACATGAGCAACCGTCCAGCTGTCTATCTTGGCGAGCAGCTCTTTCACCTCCTCAAACAGAGGTTTCAGGGCCGGATGTTTGACCTTATACTGTCCCTGAATCTGTCGGACAATCAATTGCGAATCAAGAAAAATCTCCACCCTGCCACATCCCGATTCAAGAACGGATTGCAGTCCCATAATCAAGGCCTTGTACTCGGCCACATTATTCGTGCATTTGCCGAGATAAAACGACCGAGCCGCAAGTTCCTGGCCGTCACCGTCCAAAAGGACACTTCCGGCCCCGGCTTCTCCCGGATTCCCCCGAGAGGCACCGTCGGTGAAGAGTTTGCAGGCAAGGCCGGAACCGGCAGCCGGTTCGGCGAACAGGCTCTGCTGCTGAACAGCAGGGGTAAGCGGGCACGCTGTTTTCTGCTGACCGCGTAAAACAGCGCGTAACTCCGCAAGAGCATAATCCGGGAACAGCTTTGCCAGGATCGTATCCGGCAGCTGTTCCCCCAGAGCAGCCGCAACAGCGGCTCGGTCCAAACAGAGATCAGGCATCAGCCTCTTCTTCCTGCGGCAGATAATACAGGGTGCGCTGACAGGTCGGGCAGGTGAAAATCTGCTCTCCCAGGCAAATATCATTATACTTCTGTGGCGGGATAGTCATAAAACAACCCTGACAAACAGCATCAATGACCCGGACAACAGCAAGCCCATCACGTTTCTTGAGTAATTTATCATAGCGTTTTACCCATGAGGACGAGATTTTTTTGGCAAGCTTATCGCGTTTATCCTGAACTGCCAGACGCTGGCTATTGAGTTTCTCAACAGCTTTCTCGACCTTGCCGGTTTCCTCAGCAAGAAGCTTCTTTTCTCCGGTGCAAAGATTCTCCAGCTCTTTCGCTTTGGCCTCTTCCGCCTCCGCCTGCTCCATCACCTGAAGCTGCTGTTCTTCCGAATCCTTGATCGTTTTTTTAGCCTCTTCAATTTCTTTCAGCAAGGCCTGATGCTCCCGGCTGGTCTGCACCTGCATCATTTTACTCTGGCGATCCTTAATTCGTTCCGCCGCATCCTCGCTGCCCGCTTTGATATCACGTCGGCTCTGCTCCAGCTCCGCCGTTTTTTCCCGGCATTTCCCGGCAAGAGCCTCTTTCTCGGCGATGGCCTGCTCGCGCTCTGTCAACTCCTGTTTCTTTTCCTCAATTTTCCGGTCAAATCCGGAAAGTTTTGTGTCAAGTTCCTGCAGGGCTATAAGCACGCTGATATCTTCTTTCAAGGTAAACTCCTCATGTATCAAATTCCGACCGACATAAAGGTCGGCGTGTTAAATATTGAAAAAAATAGTATCAAAAATCTGTGGCAATGCTCGTTCTCTCTCATATTACATGATACAAAAGCCGCCATGTTTCTCTGCGACGTTCCTCAGCAACTCTTTCCTGCTACCAGGCGCAGTGGAGGCTTCTGCCGTGCGCACTGTACCTGTACCCCCATATCAGAGGCTTTCAGCCTCTCGACGAGCAACTGTCGCAATCCTTCCATTGCCGGATATTCCGTGGCGAAATGACCGCCGTCGATCAGCCATAATCCGGCTTCTTCAGCCCAGCGGGCTACATCATGCTTAATTTCAGCGGTGATAAACACATCTGCTCCGGCCGCCAAGGCTGTCTCGGAAACATCAGAGCAGGAGCCACCGCACACCGCGACCTTGCGTACCTTCTCAGGTCGTGACCCGGCCTCCAGCAACCAAGGGGGAGAAAGCACGGTAGACAGTTGTTCCAGAAAGCTCTCCGCAGAAACCGGTTCCGTGAGCATCCCTATCCGGCCTAATCCGGTCTTTTTGCCGCTGCACTCTCCGCCGTCCGGCAGCAGAGGAGCCGTCTCTTTCAGGTTGAGCAGCTGCGCTAAAACATCATTAACCCCGCCATAGGCGGCATCAAGATTCGTATGGCAACCGATGAGATGTATCCCCGCCTGCACAGCGGCATGAAGAAATTTTTCCGAGGGACGATCCGAACGCAGGCTTTTTAAAGGATGAAAAATAGCCGGATGGTGGGTGATGACAAGTTCGGCATTGCATCGTTTCGCCTCGGCAATCAGGGCGGTAGTCGGATCCAAGGCAAGAAGAATCGAGGTGACTCGACCGTCCGGACTGCCGACGAGCAGACCGACATTATCCCAGGACTGAGCAAGGTCGAGAGGAGCGATTTCCTGAAGAATATCGAGTATATTCTGAACTTTTACCACAATAAAAAGAAAAAGAGGCACAGCCCGTAAAGGGTGTACCTCTTATATTGACGTTTGCTCTGTGCTGCCCTGCAAGGAAAATCGCCTTTGCGGACAGAAATTTTTACTCAAGGTATGAGGACTCAAAAGACGAAGAATGAAAAGGTTATCAAAAAGGAGCCGGGTTATCACCCGACCCGCTTGATTTTCAGCTTTATGATTTCTCGAAATTTCTCGGAAAATTGGTGGGCCTACTTGGACTCGAACCAAGGACCTACCGGTTATGAGCCGGTGGCTCTAGCCAGCTGAGCTATAGGCCCCCAATTAACACAAACGACCTATAATACCAGCGGCATTTTTTTGGTCAAGAGAAAACGAGCGCGATCATGAAAAAACACCTCCCCCTCCAAGCCTAAGCGTTATCAAATCACCATAAAAAGATACCTCGGCAGAAAGGGCTACATAACCAGCTTTAAAACCAAAAATCCACCAACCAACAGAACTATAAAGGCAATGGTCAGCAGATTAAAATAGCGATCAATAAAACGACGTGCAGGATCTCCCCATTTGCTGAGAATCCAGGCCACAAGGAAAAAACGCAAGGCTCGGGAAAGGATCGAGGCAACCAAAAAGACCGGCAGGTTGACTCGGGCCACACCGGCGGTAATAGTGACCAGCTTATACGGCAGAGGGGTCAGACCGAAGACAAAGACAATCCAGGCATTCCAATGATCATACACTTGAAAGAGGTATTCGCCGCCTAATGAACTGCCCATGCCGGAGACAAGATAGGCCGGCAGCGCGATATCCATACGGCCATTCACTTCCGTCAAACTCATATGAGCAATATGCTGAACAATCCATTGCCCGATCGTCTCCCAGCCGAAAACCCCGATTCCATAACCGGCCAGCCCGCCAACCACCGAGGCCAAGGTACACCAGAGGGCGAACTTATACCAACGAGTACTCGCCCCGAGCACCAAGGCAATCAGCAACACATCAGGAGGGATCGGGAAAAAGCTGGACTCGGCAAACGAGATAACAACCAGAGCATGGAGCCCATAGCGACTGTCTGCCCAGCTCAGCATCCAATCGTACAGACGGCGAACCAGACCGGATTTTTTTTTCTTTTCAGAGCTGAGTTTCGTCCCCGCCTGTTCCTCATTCTGCCCCTTATTCGCTTCCTTCATCTCCATCCCTACTCTCTTCATCCTACTCTCTCCAGCCATGTTCCCCTATCAGGTTGACAAAGCGAACATGCCCGATAGATTGAATCCGAATTCTTCTGTTGCGCTTCTCCAGAAGTTGCAACTCCTGCTCCTCCTGCGTTCCCACCGGCATAACCATTCTCCCCGGATCCGCCAACTGCTCTATCAGGGGTTCCGGAATTTTCGGGCCGCCAGCAGTCACCAGTACCGCATCAAAAGGGGCCTGGTCGGGCCAGCCGACGGTGCCGTCGTCTATGCAGGAAATAATATTATAATAATGCAATTGATCAAAGACCTTGCGTGCACGCCCCAGCAGGGAGTGGATTCGCTCGACAGTGTACACCCGCTTACAGAGGCGGGAAAGCACCGCAGCCTGATAACCGGATCCTGTACCGATTTCCAGCACCCGTTCATGCCCCTGAAGCCGGAGGGCCTGGGTCATCTTGGCAACAATAAAGGGCTGAGAAATTGTCTGGTTGGAACCGATGGGCAGGGGAAAATCCCCGTAGGACCGGGCCTGCATGGCATCTTCAACAAACTGATGCCGAGGAACCTCCATCATGGCGTGCAGGGTCGCAGGATCCTGGATACCGCGCTCAATAAGCGTGTCCATCATCCGTTGCCGGTGAATGGTAAAAGCAGAGAGAGCCCTTGCGCTCACGGGAGTTCATCCCCGGCAGCATCGGTCGCCCGATCCTCATCGTCTTCTTTATGGACCAGGAAATCACAATCCGTCACCATGTCTCCGTCCAGAGTGATCTGAATCATTTCATAGCTGTCCGGATCAATCAGATTGCCGACAAAGGGCAGATTGCCGAAAAAACCTTTGCGCTCGTTATAGTAGACATACTCCTCCACGCCGGGTGAAAGGCTTCGATGCCTGTCGGGCTGCCCGAGATAGCGCACCACATCCTGCCGTGTGGATTTGCCCGGCTCAACCAAAGCGGCATCTGAAGCCAAATGGCGAATCGGCTTTGAGGAACAGCCGACAAGAAATAAAAGGACAGCAAGTATTGAGAAAACAAAGCGTTGCATTATGAGTGAACTCCGCTCGAAAAATTCAGTAAGATACAGGTCAAAGTATAAAATTCGACAAGCAACTCGGACGAGTCGCCGATCATTTTCATATAAACAGTAGACAACAGCGGCATATTCTACACCCTCCACGATAAACCTTCAACCTGTAGCTTGATCTTCCCTGCATCCCCTGCTTTTCTCTTCCGCTTTGAGCTGTATCTTGCCGGCCTCTCTCCTGCCCGGCTATTTTTATCGGCATCCTACTATTTACTTGATCTTTGCCAAGGCATAATATAGGTTCCCAACATCTGTATTAACATACCTTCCCGGCCTCCTCAGTCACCGGTTTTCCGTGCTTCTCAGCATATTGCTTAAAAGAAGTACCTGTTTTGCTATCCTGCTGAGAGGGCGAAGGATCTGCTCAAAGCGTTGCACAGCGCCTTCGAAAAAACAAGATGTTATTCCATGACAAATAAAACCATACTCACCCGCCTGTACCAAGTACTGCAACCGTATAAAAAAAAATTAGTCATCTCCATGCTGGCAATGATTATTGTTGCCGGCTTCAACGCGGCCCAGGCCTACATGGTTAAACCGCTGCTTGATGAAATATTTTTACACAAGAAACAAGAATGGCTGGTCATTCTCCCCCTTGCCCTGCTCGTTGTTTTTTTGGTGAAAGGCGTCTTTTATTTTATCTATTCCTATCTGCTGGAATGGATCGGGCAATGCGTGATCAAAGATCTGCGCAACAGCATCTACAGTCACCTCAACGACCTGTCTATGGGGTTCTTTCATAAGAATTCCACCGGCGAGCTGGTATCCAGAATCATGAATGATGTCAGTATGCTTCAGGGATCCGTCTCCCATGCCCTGATTCATCTGCTGCGGGATTTTTTTACCGTATGCGGTCTGCTCGGCGTTATTTTTTATATGGACTGGCGGCTGGCCTTTGTTTCTTTGATCTTCATTCCTATGGCTGCGGTTCCTATCGTGGTCTTCGGAAAAAAATTTCGCCGTATCAGCACCAGCTACCAGCAGGGTATGGGCGAGGCCGGCGACTTTCTCAATGAGACCATCCGGGGGGCCAGAATCGTCAAGGCCTTCTGTATGGAAGACCACGAAAAAAAGCTGTTTAATCAAAAAATGCAGTATCTTTTTGACACCCTGATGAAGGAGACCAAGTTCCGCAGTCTTTCACATCCCCTGATTGAATTTCTCGGCGGAATCGGCATGGCCTTAATTCTCTGGTTCGGGGGCATGCAGGTACTGGCTGGAAATTCAACGCCGGGTACTTTCATGTCCTTTCTCACGGCTCTGGTTATGCTTTATGAGCCGGTCAAAGGAGTAAGCAAAATCAACTCCACGATTCAGTCCGGCATGGCCGCTGCAATCCGTGTCTTTCACCTGCTTGACATTGAGCCGGAGATCAAGGAAAAGCCGGACAATAAGGTACTGCCCCGGTTTCATAATGCCATTGAATTCGACAAGGTCACCTTTGCCTATGATAAGGAAGAACCCGTGTTGCGGGATATCCGGCTCAAGGTTGTTCAGGGGGAAATCCTGGCCGTTGTCGGTCCTTCCGGCGGCGGGAAAACCACCCTGTCCAGCCTCATTCCCCGGTTTCACGATGTAACACAAGGAGCCTTATGTATTGACGGTTATGATATCCGGGATCTGACCTTGCACTCTCTGCGAAACCAGATCGCGCTGGTAACCCAGCAGACCATTTTGTTCAACGATACAGTGCGCAATAATATCGGCTACGGCAGCCCGAACTGTACTGAAGAGGACATCCGGCAGGCAGCTGAGGCCGCTTTTGCCCTGGAGTTTATCGAGGCCCTGCCCAAAGGTTTTGACACCGTGATCGGTGAATCAGGAACCCGCCTTTCCGGGGGCCAACGCCAGCGGGTGTCCATTGCCCGGGCTATTCTCAAAGATGCCCCGATCCTGGTGCTGGACGAGGCCACTTCAGCCCTGGACACTGAGTCAGAGCGCAAGGTGCAAAAAGCACTGGACAACCTGATGAAGAACCGAACCACCATTGTGATCGCTCATCGCCTCTCCACGATCAAGAATGCCGACCGAATCATTGTCATGCAGAACGGTCGTCTGGTGGAAGAGGGCACCCATGAAAGTCTCCTGGAACAACATGGTGTCTATGAAGGTTTATACTCCATGCAGTATGCCGACAGATAGCCAGAAGCAGCAAAAGCATTGATGAACCCGACACCCGAACAGAAAAGCCCGCCCGCCCGCTCCTTCCGAGATCGGGTCGGTGAGGTAAACAGCCTGCTCCCGGCCCTGCTGGCCTTTGCTCTGCCCCTCTCCACATCAGCGGTTTCTGTGCTGGCGATTCTGATTCTCCTGCTTTGGCTGATTGAGGGGCGGTTCGCGGAAAAAGGCGTTGAGATTTTTTCTCATCCGGTTGCTGTTGCCGTTCTGGCTTTTCTTGCCCTGCTCTGCCTGGGACTCCTCTGGACCGATAATCCGGCTGCGGGAATCGAGGTTTTGAAAGATCAATGGAAGCTCGCTTTGCTGCCTGTTTTTCTGACCGCAGCAGCGTATCGGCATCGCTCGCTCTATCTGTATGCCTTTCTGGGGGGAATGACGCTGGCTATGAGCATCACCTTCCTGGCCCGCTTTGATCTGGTCCATTATGCCGATGTCAGTCCGACCCACCTGACCCCGAAGACCTTTCACGTTATCTATAACCCTCTCCTGGCCTTTGCCACGTACTTGGTCTTTCACGAGGCAATCTGGGGTCGGGCCGGACAACGACTTCCTGTTGTCCGAGCCGCGTTATTCGGCCTTGCCGGGTTGATGACAGTGAACATGTTCATGACCGAGGGCAGAACCGGACAGGCGGTTTTCCTTGTCCTGATGGGTCTGCTCCTGTTTCATATTTTTGCCAAAAATCGGCTCAAGGCAACATTAGCTGCCTTGCTGCTCCTGCCCGCAATCTGCATAACAGGTTACCTCTACAGCCCAACTTTCCAACAACGAGTCAATACAGCCCGGCAGGAAATAGAAGACTTCAGGAAAAATCCTGACACCTCGGTGGGCATGCGGCTGCTGTTCTTCCAAAATTCTCTTGAGATAATTCGGCATCATCCTTGGCTCGGGGCGGGAACCGGTGATTTTCAGTCTGCCTATGCCGAGGTCAACCGCAAAAGAAGTCCGGCCAGCATCGCAACAGATAATCCGCATAATCAATATATACTGATCGGTGCCATGCTCGGTGTAACAGGCATCCTTCTTTTTCTGCTGATCTTCATCGTCATGTTCGTGCAGGCAAAACTGCTTCCGGATGACTGCCGGAGAATCCGCATGGCCCTGCCCCTTTTTTTCTTGGTTATTATGCTGGCGGAATCCTATCTTACGGTCTATCAAACAGCCTTTTTCTTTGTTGTTATGACAGCAGCCCTGTATAAAGAAAAATCGGATGAACGGCTCCAGAAATTTCTTGCCGGAGAAAAAACCAAAAAATGCTGGTTGATCCTCTCTTATCGAGCCAATATTCCGGGGTCGGCCTGTTCTCAGCATATTGATGATCGGCTGCCTTTTTTTCAGGAACAGGGGATTGAGCCGATTCTGCTCAGCGGCCCGGTTGGCAAGCCTTCAGAGAGATGGATACATTACAGAACCCTGAGCCTTGCCCCCTCGGGAATCCGTTTTGAACTGCGTCATTTCCTCCGAAGACATCTCCATAAACGTTGGCAGTTCAAGCTGGTTGAGACTCTCTGCATGGTGCCGATTTTTCCTTTTTACCTCCTGGAAAAAATTATCATCAACATGGAGAGCGAATGGTCGTGGTGTTTTTTCGCCTCCGTGCGTGGATTCCTGCTCTGTCAACAGCTGCGCCCGGAGGTTGTGTATTCCACCGGAGGTTCTGCCTCGGCCCATATTGCTGCCCTCCTGATAAAACGCTGGACCGGTTGCACCTGGATTGCTGAAACCCAGGATCCCCTGGTGCATGATCACGGCTGGCGGCGAGGTAAAAGGGTTTTGCAGGTCTACAAGGTACTTGAAAAAAAGATATGCCAGCATGCGGACGCCTTTGTCTTTCTCGTCCACGCGGCGATGCAACATTGCAGCAGCAGGACCGAAGGGCAATGCCGGGGTGCTGTTGTCTATCCCGGTTCAATACCGGACCTTTTTCAGCAGCAATTTACCAAAGGAGCGCGTTGTCATTTTGCTCATTTCGGTTCTTTGGCCGGAACCCGTAATCTGGTGATTTTTTTTCAGGCCCTGCACCAAATTCTGATTCGTCATACAGGCAATGACGGTTTACGGGATAAGGTACGGGTCGATGTGTACGGCTCTTTTGACGAAGACTCCGAACGTGAAATGGAGCGACTTGAACTCAGCGATCTGGTTATTCGCCACGGAACTGTATCACGACAGAAGGCCCTGACAGCCATGCAGCAGACAGATTGTCTGCTGGTCATACAAAATATCATCTATTTCTCCTGCGAGACCATTCCCTCCAAGGTCTACGAATATCTCCTGACCGGACGCCCGATTATCGGTCTGGTATATAAGAACGAGGAACTGGACAACATGCTCAGAGAACATGGTCATCAGGCTGTGCCGGCCGAGAATGTTCAGGCTATTGCCGAGGCTGTTGAAAAAATTCTGGATGATTTTATGCAGGAGGAACAAAACGGAAATCGTTCGGCAATGGCAGGAAACACATCGGATAGCCCCCTGCCTACAGTTGCGGATGCTGTGCGAAAACTCATTGCATTGGCTGAAGGGACTGAAGAGGCTGAAGGTAAGAGACTGCAACATGTTGCTGAATAATAAACGCATCCTGATTATCAAACCCAGCTCGTTGGGGGACATCGTGCATACCCTGCCGGTTGCCCATGCCATCAAGCGCTGTTTCCCCAACTGCTTTATCGGCTGGATTGTTCAACAGTCCTTCGCCCCTTTATTGCAGGCGGATGACAGCATTGACGCAGTCTATCCTATTCAGATTCCTTCTACCAGTGATCCGCAGGCGGGTCGTTGGGCATTGCCCAAGGCCTTCAAGGCAACAATCAATACCCTACAAAAATTACACAGAGAATTTCAGCAGAAGCCGTATGATCTGATCCTTGACCTGCATGCCTCTTTTCGCAGCGGCCTGCTGGGGCGCACCAACCCTGGCGGTCGACGAGCGGGGTTCAGTCAAGCCAAAGAGCTGAATACCTTTTTCCAGGAACATCTCATCGATATTCCCAAGACAACAGAGCATGCTCAGGATAAAAATCTGCTTTTCTGCACCTATCTGGGGATCAGGGCGACGGATGAAGATTTTCATCTCTGCACCGGAGAAAAAGATCGTCAGGCTATGCAACAATTTCTTCAGTCGCAGGCTGCTGATACCTCTCCCCTGATTTATGCCAACCCTGCGGCACGCTGGCAGACCAAATTTTGGCCGATTGAGCATTGGGCCGCTCTCACCGATAAACTGCATCAACAAGGTATACCGGTGGTGTTCGGAGGAAGCCCGCAGGACACGGAATATATCACCTCCATCGCTCGATTGATGAAGACTGATCCGATCATTGCAGCCAGTCGCCTGACGCTTCCCCAGTCAGCTGCTCTGATTCAGCATGCCTCTCTCTATATCGGCCTTGATTCCGGCCCCATGCACATAGCAGCCTTGGCCAGTACCCCGGTGGCGGCCCTGTTCGGCCCTACCCACCCGAACAGGGTCGGTCCCTATAGCCTGATGAGTCTGGACGGAAGCGAGCATAGCATTATCCGGGCAGAAGAGCTTGACTGCCTTGAATGCAGAAAGCGTAGCTGCTCACATCTTTCCTGCATGCGGAAGATCTCCCCGGAAATGGTCTGCGAAGCAGCGATCGCCCTTTTGCACTTAGGTCTCACCCCGGGGGGAGCATCCGAAGAGCAGCGG
>MTKS01000015.1 GCA_004028495.1 Candidatus Electrothrix marina | reverse complement strand
GCAAACTCACTGATGTCAGGCAAGGCAATGCCGGGCAGACCTAATTGCCGAACAGCAAGCAGATTATCCTCGCCCTCAATAATGACCAGGCTGCCGTTTTCACAACGCTGAATATCCTCCAGATTAAAAACACGAAATCCGGCCCGTGCAAAATCTTCATCACCGTGCCAGAAGCTGTCTTCAGGTTTGTCCGGATGAACGCAGCGAGCCGCATAGCAGTTGCCGTCCGCCTGAATATAGGGATAGATCAGATAGCGTCCGTTATAACCGATTTTCATTTCCTGAAGAACAGCCCGAGATATCCCGTACCGGGCAAAGCGATCAATCAGGTCATCGGTCATCCTGTCCATAAAGTCGAGCACTTCATGGTTAATATTTTTGACCGGGTAATTAACCTGACCGGCAGCGTAATCCCGATCCGGGTCAAAACCGGGGGCAAGACTCAGATCAAGATGAGACTGCCTGGCAAAATGAAGCGGGAATCCGCCCGGTGAACAGCGATTGAGGCAACGATAATAGCCGTGAAAATAGCTGTCCGGGTTAAGAAAGATAACAAGCGCCTTTTCTCCCTTGGGGTGCTTTTTTCCGGACTGACCGCTGTTCCGACGGCAGAAAGGGCAGTCCGCCGTCAGGATATTATTTTGCAGTTTTGCCCCTGGGATCTGGCGCAGGTAGAAGGCCGTAACGGGATCAGTGGAATTCATGAGGAAACTTCCTTGGATTCAGCAAGCTGTGTATTCATCGTCAATGAACAGAAAACCCTTGTTTATCTTGGTTGATATATGCCTGCTGTATTTTCGGCTGATTGTATCGGATCGGTTGCCAAATCCGAGCGGGAAAGGTAGTATTGCCATCTAATGAACGGATAGATATTTTTTACTCTATTCTCTCCGGAAAAACAATGAAGCAGGTGAGCATCCGGCATTTGAACTTTCGGCTGAACCCATACAGCATGATAACATCTTCAAGACCTGCTGAAAAAAACAAATATTACAAAAAAAATATGCCTCTTCCCGTTCTCCCTCCGCGCCTTCGCCCCGGAGACACCGTCGGTGTGATCTGTCCGGCCGGCCCGGTACGAAATCAGGCAAGATTGGAAAAAGGTCTTCAGATCCTGCGGGATCTGAACCTCCGTGTCCGCCATTATCACCCCGACAACAGCGGCCCTGAGTATCTTGCCGCAGATGACGAACAGCGCATCAAGCAGTTTTATCAGCTTTGGAACGACGACGAGGTCAAGGCTCTGATTTCGTCCAGGGGCGGCTACGGCTGCCTGCGCATTATAGGAAAGATGAACCTGGATCTGCTTCGCTCCCGGCCCAAATGGCTGATTGGGTTCAGTGATCTGACGGTTCTGCTCAATGGTATTTTTGCAGCAACCAACATGGTCACCCTGCACGGGCCTATGGTTACCACCTTGGCAAATACTGACCAGTTTTCCTTCCAGCGTTTCAAGGAGGCCTTGAGCGGTGAATTTCGACCGCTTGCCCCGACCAAGGATTTTGAAATCCTGCGCTCAGGAACAGGGCAGGGCAGACTTGCTGGCGGAAACCTGACCACGCTCACCCATTTGATCGGCACGCCCTGGCAACCGCAGCTCTCCGGTCGCGTCCTTTTTCTTGAAGATACCGGTGAGCCGCTTTATAAACTGGACCGCATGCTCACCCATCTTGCCTGTTGCGGGTTGCTGGATAATCTTGCAGGTCTGATCCTCGGTGTTTTTGATCCCGGTCACTATGACCGTCTGGAAATGATTCGCTTGAATGAACAGGTCTGGAACCGAGTTCTGGAGCTGACCCAAGGGGGAGCATATCCAATTTGGGGCGGTCTGCCTATCGGTCATCAGCAAGGCAATGTGGCCTTGCCTGTCGGCATGGAGGCTGTTATGGAGAGTTCAATCGGAACCTTGAATTTCCTGCCTCAAAGCTGTCAAACGGCGTGAAAGGCCGAGGGGGCCTTTTTGATTTGTAGTGACATTTTTGCTTATTAACAATATGATGCTCGCCAAGAATCTTTTTATAGCTTGCTCTGCCAACGGAGCGGCCGAGGTGCCCAACCCGCTGTCGCCCATAACTGTGAAAGGAACACAATGAAATCGACAAAGAAAAACGTGCTGGTACTCCTTCTGGTGTCCCTGCTGTTGTTTGCCTGTGACAAAAAGGAGAAGGAGGTTCAATCGAAACCTGAGCCGCCGAAACCGGTGACTATGCTCACTGTGGTACCGGCAGATACAATTTTTTTCTCCGGCGGCTTGGAACCGTTCCCGTTGAAGGAAGTTTTGCAATGGAGCAATGGTAATTTTAATGTGCTGAAAGCGCTTGATTTGGACAGCATGCTCCCGATTGTTCAGGATGAAAAAATCCCCGGGCGACGCATGGCGGCCCAGCTTTGGTTTGATTATTACGCAATGATGCTCTCTCCGGGGACAGAGCTGGAAAAATGGGGCGTGGAGGAAAAACCTTTTCTCTCCACCTATACAGTCGGACTGGCTCCGATTTTGCTACGTGTCAGCCTGAAGGATGTCCAGCTCTTCAACAAACAGATTGATGAACTGGAAGCTAAAGCAAAGATTACCGGTAAGCCCGAGACCTTGGGTCAGGCAACCTATCGTCGCTACGCGCTGAATGAAAAAGACCCTTCGGTTGATCTCGTCATCGGGGTGGACAATGAGCGCAAGCACGCTGTTTTTATGCTGGATATCGGCGTTGACAGCGAACAGACCCTTGCTGTCGCCCTGGGGCAACAGAAGCCGGAAAAAACATTGGCTGAAAGCGGGCGAGTTGAGGCATTACTGAAGCAGTACAAATTGCACCCCTCTCTGATCGGTTATATTGATCATCAGCAGTTGATTACCGGCCTGACCACTCAAGAAGGCAACAGCATCGCCAAGATGATCCGGAAACTTGTCCCGCAATTGCAGGGAGCAGCTGACTTGTCTGATTTATTAGAGGAATTGCAGACAGAAGGCTGTAGAAATGATTTAGCGGCTATCGGTAAGAACTGGCCGCAAACTGTGTTCGGTTACACGGCCCTGAAACTGGCAGCGGCTCCGTCCCGTGTTGACTCCCTGATGGTGATTGAAAACAAGGACAAAGCCCTGCTGAACGGTCTGCAGTCCATTCGCGGGGTTGTTCCGCAATATGTTGCGGGAAATTCTGCTGAAACACCGGTTGTTGCTGCCGGTATCGGTCTGAACATAGAAAAAATCGCTCCTTTTATTACTGAGCGTTGGACAGCGATTACGCAGAAGCAGTACAGCTGCTCCTTTTTGCAGGAAATGCAGGAGAATGCAAAGTCTCGGCAACCGGCGGCTCTCGCTATGATGACAGGAATGGCACCCGGCGTACAGGGGCTTGCTTTCTCTTTGATGTCATTGGAGTTGGAAAAAATAGAAGCTGGCGGACCGCCTATGCCGAAGAGTATTGACGCCCTGATAAGCCTGGCTGTCAAGAACCCGACAAACTTAGTGCAGATGATCGGCACCTTTTTTCCGCCGCTTGCTGAACTGCAATTGCCTGCGGACGGCACTCCGGTTCAGCTGCCCTTGCCGATTCCGCTTTCTTTTCCGGTTATGGCGGCAATTAACGGCTCTCATCTGACCGTGTTTGCCGGCGAAAAATCCCAAGCTCTGGCTCAGGGTCTGCGCTCGGAAGCCTTGGAAGCATCACAGGGCCTTATGGCTGCCGACATTGATTATGGTAAGTATTACGGGCTGATCGGTGATACCCTTACCGGCCTGGATATCCCTGATGCACAACAGCAGGACACCAAGGCGATCTTCGAGGCGATGAAGAATGCGAAGATACGTATTCGGATGAATATGGACGTGACAGAGCGCGGTATTGAAGTGAAGGCGGATATGATAGCGACAGAGTAATCATCACCCCCTTTTGACAGGGAAAGATGCAGTCATTTTTAGATGCCGGTTCTGTCTTCTTAGGCAGAACGGTTTGACTTTTTATCGTGTAAGATAGAAAATAAAAAAATAGAAAGCCCCCCCCCCTCCGAGGGCGGCTTTCCATGACAAAATAAAATTTTAATCAATGGAAAATATCCCTGCCAATATTGTTCAGCGTGATCCTGACCAGAAAGAATTCCTTCAGGCTGTTTCAGAGCTGCTTGAAACAGTGAAGCCGGTTCTGGACCGCAATCCCGAGTACCGCAGTCAGGCGATCATTGAGCGCATCACCGAGCCGGAACGGGCAATTATATTTCGTGTTCCCTGGATGGACGATCAGGGCAGGGTGCAGGTGAATCGAGGTTTCCGGGTTGAGATGAATTCAGCTATCGGCCCGTATAAGGGCGGGTTGCGCTTTCATCCTTCAGTGACCCTGTCCATTATTAAATTCCTTGCCTTTGAGCAGGTTTTTAAAAACAGCCTGACCACGCTGCAGATGGGAGGAGGGAAGGGCGGTGCGGATTTTGATCCCAAGGGGCGTTCCGATGCCGAGGTTATGCGGTTCTGCCAAGCATTTATGACCGAATTATCCCGCCATATCGGCCCGAACACCGACGTTCCTGCCGGTGATATCGGGGTGGGGGCCAGGGAGATCGGTTATCTCTTCGGGATGTACAAAAAAATACGTAACGAGTTTACAGGGGTCATCACCGGAAAAGGTTTGAATTGGGGCGGCAGCCTGATCCGACCGCAGGCCACCGGCTATGGCGCGGTCTATTTTACAGCGGAAATGCTGGCGGAAAACGGTGAATCTCTGGAGGGCAAAAATTGCTTACTATCAGGGTCAGGGAATGTAGCTCAGTACACAGCAGAAAAGATTCTTCATCTGGGAGGTCGGGTACTTACACTGTCCGACTCATCCGGATATATCTACGATGAAGAGGGTATTGACGCTGAAAAACTCCGGCATATTATGCAGCTGAAAAATGTTCGGCGGACACGTATTCGTGAATATTGTGAAAAATATTCTCATGCGGTCTACACGGAGGTCAGTCCTGAGCTTGATTATAATCCGCTCTGGAATCATAAAGCGGACTGCGCTATGCCTTGCGCGACCCAAAATGAGATCAATGAGCAGGATGCACAGCATCTCCTGAAAAATGGTGCGGGCCTTGTTTGCGAAGGGGCTAACATGCCATGCACACCTGATGCTGTTGATATTTTTAGAGAAAATAATATTCTTTACGGACCTGGAAAAGCGGCCAATGCCGGCGGTGTTGCAGTTTCCGGGCTGGAGATGTCGCAGAACTCCATGCGGCTTGCCTGGTCTGAAGATGAGGTGGATAAACATTTGCGCAGAATCATGAAATCCATTCACACAACCTGCATAGATGCTGCTCAAGAATACGGGTTACAGAAAAACTATTTGGCCGGAGCCAATATTGCCGGTTTTGTCAAAGTGGTGAATGCTATGCTTGATCAGGGTTTGGTTTGAAATTAAAAAAATATTAAAAAGAAATGCAATATGCCGATAAGATAGGATGCATGAAGTAATGGCAGTAGACGAATTAAATAAACAGAATGAAGACGGCATCAGGAATTCGCTAGAGCAGTATTTTGTTGATATAACATCTGAATGTCCCTATGGGGTGCCGCAGCATGCTGTCTATCATCAGGCGTTTTTCGGTTCGCTGCCGGACTCCGCTATGGATTTTTTCTTTCGCAACGGATACCGAAGAAATGGAAATTGTATGTATTCCATGCGTTGTCCAGGCTGTCAGGAATGTATACCCATCCGCTTGAAACCAGAGGACTTTTTCAGAAATCGAAACCAAAAGAGGGTATGGGCGAAAAATCGTGATGTCAGCGTGGGATTGGCACCGTTGACAATGTCTGCTGAAAATCTTGCGTTGCTGGATCGTTTTCTCCATAATCGTTTTCCGGACGGTCGAGCCAATGCGGAAAGCTACTACAGCGGTTTTTTTATTACCTCAATGACAAAATGTTTTGAAATCCGCTATCGAGTGGCTGACCAATTACTGGGTGTGGCAATCGTTGACTGTTCCGATGACTGGCTTAATGCCGTTTATTTTTATTTTGATCCGGACCAGGGCGATCGGAGTCCGGGTACGTTGAATATTCTTTATCTGATAGAGTTTTGCCAGCGTCACGGGATCAGTTATCTTTATTTGGGGTATTGGATTAATAAGGTCAAAGGAATGCAGTATAAGACAGCGTTTAAGCCTCATGAACTGTTTATTGATGACGAGTGGAAGAGCGTGCCAAAGTAGGAAAAATCGATATTCTCCACGTGAAACTTAATAATTTTAAATAGTTATGCGCTTTTAAGGTGTGTAAATTTAACATAATATATATTATGCGACATTATTGATGTTTCCATTTTGCCGATGGGAGCATTCCCTATTTATTAATTTTATCGTGCCTAAAAATAATACGCTATAAACATTAATCACAATATACAACTTTTGATCTGAAAAACTAAGCCCCCGGTAGCTTTTGGGCCAATTCAGCTAATGGTTTTACAGGTACTTACTTTGCCGACGCCCATAACATATCAACACGTCAGAGGCTTTGAACTTTTTATAGATACACCAAATATCATTGAATAAGGCCTTGGGTAACTTTCGGTACGTTTCAGCACGTATTGAACAAGTCATTCATCCCCCCCTCCCCTATCATAAATCCCAAATAATTATGTAATTTGAAACATAGCATTTGGGAATTTTTCCATATCTAAATATCGATCCGCAAATATCCTTGATGCAACGGAAACTTTTCTTCTCTCTTCATTGTCTGATAATCTACATAGCCATCCGAAAATATCATCAGAATTTTTTGCTTTACAAACAGGATTATCATCTGGCCAATAGCCTGAGTCAACAAATACTCTATCATCAGCAATAAGTGGCTTTCCAAACCACAGGGCATAGACTCCAATAGCACTTATACAATGGTCACCAACTTGGTCGAAACAGATATCTGATTGTTGATACAGAGCAATTAAATCTTGAAATGGCATTTCCTTATGCCAAGTTATAGCAGCTTCCAATCCTAACTTGTTGCAAAGCTGTTTAGCTGCCAACAGATCTGTACCTTTTTCTACAAAATGAATGCTTATATTCTGATTGATTTGGTAATATCTAGCCAATCCTTCAATGATTTTGTCATTACCTTTATTGTAACCTGTATTCCCACGGGGAAAGTTTTGATATAAGAATCTCACACCTGAAAATATCTGTAAAGTGGAAGTATTTTCTCGGTAATCTCTATTGTGGTCCGCGACGCAGGCAAAAGAGGCGTGGCTACGTGGAATGTAGCAAATACCATCATTTTGTAATCTTGAGACGATTTTATCTCCAACTTTATTATACCCAGGCGGCATATAGTTTAAAAAATGACAATTCTGAAAGCCCTTTTTTTGTTTTGCTATAAAATTTTTCAATAAAAGATTTTGCATAAAAACAGGTATGATCTTCATATATTTTGCTTGAAAAACACCTTTTCTCAGCTCATCAATGTTATCTACGTTTGCCCAAACATCAAGATCTGAACCATGAGACATGGCTACACGGGTCACCTCTGGTAGATAAGGTGACAATGAAATAAAAAAACCATTTAGTACATAACAGCCTATTGTTTTATTGATATGTTTTTTAAGCATACCAGAGAGCAATGTGGCGAATATCTTTGGGCTGAGCAGCAGTATAATTTGTAAAGGAAGCGTCCACTCTATTATCCAATCCGGATAAGGATATTCGATGAATGAATAATGATTTTCAGGCCTTGAAAGCATATCCGATTGGGGCACGTCAACTATATAAAAAACTTCATAGCCATATTTTCTCAATTGTAAAGCGTAGGCCATGGGAAAGGCATTCATTGATCCCATAAAAACGATGGATTTACTTTTATCTAGTGGTATATTTTTCATAAATTCTTACCAGATCAGCTATTTTTATGAAATGTTGCGTAAGTAGGGTTGGCACTAACGTGCTAAGAATTAAAACAACACAAACAATCAAGAGCACAAAGAATGCTTGTAATCGATGAAATGGCCAACTTATAAAATAATTGAGTGCAATAGCAAACGGCAAACAACATATGAGTGAAAATCCTACATCATTAAAGAGCCATTTCAGATGCAGACCAGGGGAAAGTTGTTTATGTAAAAAAGCAACCCAGAAAATAAAACAGATAAAATTTGCCAACATCCATGACCAGCTTGCACCAACTGCACCGTACTGTCCAGAATAATATATCAGTGTTGGTAAAAAAAATAATACAAATAAAATACTGCCAATTAAATGCAATCTCAAATTGCCATAAGCATACTGTAGGTAATAGGGAAAGGCATTAAAGACCAGAAAACAGTTACCTATACTGTAAAGGGACAAGACCTTAGCTGTTTTAGATGCAATTTCGTTATCGCCAGTCCAAATGAACAATATTGGTTGGGCAAAAAAAGCCAGCGCCAATGAAGCAGGTATAGTGACCGCTCCAATAAACTTTGTGGAAGTACGATAAAGTAAAAGAATCTCATTATTTTTATTCTCAGCACTGAGCTTACTGAATCTCGGCATTAATGCGATACCGGAGGTATTACCAAGAACTGCTATTCCACTTGAGGCCATTATGGCAAGAGTAAAATATGCATAGTCTGTTAACGTTAATATTTTAGACAAAATAAGCTTGTCCGCTTGAGTGACTATGGCCCAAGTTGAAGCTGTAAATGCAATTGTACCGGAAAACCTCAATACGCCCTTGAGAGATTCCCAATGAAAAAAGGATATGTTACTTTTTTTTCCGACTTTAGAAGCGTAAAGACTGTAAGCTTTTAATCGCAATAAAAGAACTTCAGTTAGAGATATCAAGAGTTGATACCCAAAAAAAGAAACGGGGCCGTTATCAACCCATAAGATGATCGGTATGACGAAAATAAAACGAGATAGAGCTATAAAAATATTATAGGTTGAAAGCCAAACTATTTCCTCGAATCCAGTAACAATACCACGATACAAGCTACTTACCCATCTAAGAACAACAGCTATTGCTGTTAATTGTATTGAGGTCCCTACGATATCAAGAGGAAGATGTTCAACCTTTAACCAATTAATGGCTACGGAGTCGGAAAAAAGATACGATAAAAAAACTGCACTCAGTGTAATACCATAAAAAATGGTCTCTAATGTTCGAATCAGTTTTTTGAGTTCTAACTGACTACTTTCGCCACCACGATATCGCGCTGTTTCCCTTATCAGAGTTGGCGTCATTCCTAAATCTAACAATTGCATCCAAGCTTGAGCATGATGTAAAAGCCAACCAAACCATACGATTCATCTCCCATGTATTTGATATACATAGGCATTGCTAGTATTCCTATCAATATTTGCGCAAACTGGCTTACATAGTTGGCAAAAATGTTTTTTTTCAGGGACACAGTATATTGCCAATGTTCAGGTGTATTGCTGTCTACTTATGACGATTTTGGGGCTTGGTTCTAACTTCGGCCATCTTGCTAAAGCAACCAGTACCTATTCGGCTATTTCACTGATTTCATATCCTTCTTTTCATACTGAGTGTCAGTCGTAAATCTATTGGCCGAACTTAGAACCAAGCCCCGATTTTGGAACAAAAAACATCACAGTTTCTGTCCAGCCTTCAGTGTAATGACGGAGATACAGACGATAGTCACGTCTAAGCCCAAGAACATATTGAGGTATTTGCCAAAAATGGGAAGGATGGTGATAAACGGCTACCGCCAATTTTGGGTGATCAGCCATGATGTGCCTTTTCATGCCTTTAAGCGCAGCAGGCTCCGCACCTTCAAGATCCAATTTGACGCGAAGCTTACAGCATCTCCAACAACATCATCAAGTCGGGCAACCTGTATTTTTTCATTGCCATTTTCTGATATTCGGCTTGCAGAACCAGCATTTGAATCAAAGCTCAAGGTAGAATTATTGTCATACAGTCCAACTTGATGGTAATGAATGCGGGTTAATTCAGAAAGTTTTGACTTGGCGGCGATAAGCATTTCTGCTGATGGCTCAAAAAAATGAATGGCTGAATAATCGGGGCAACGAACTACAAATTCCTGTGAAGTGAAGCCGTCGAAACCTCCACCGTCGACAAACACTTCTCCTGTATTTAATTTTAAGAATGGTTCAAAATATTGACGGTCGGCTGCGTATTCAAACTTTGACATGGGTTGCAAGTCACCATGTAGGCGAAATTGCAAGATACGATCAAAAACATCAACTGATTCTTCATCGTAAAGCTGTTTTCGTACCCATTGATAGTTATCAGCATGTTTTTGATAGTCAAGGCGAGTTTCAGCTATTGCGGCAACCTGAGAGAATTTCCCCTCACTCGCATCGGCAAACGAAAAGTAATCACAACAGTTATGAATACCTATTTGAGACAGCTTTTTTAAAGCGGTAAGAGGTCGATTCGCAGTGACACAAGAAAGCACCATGCTGTCAGTTTCAACAGCCGATAGTTTTATAACTGGCACTCCCATCCAACTGGTAGATTCGGTGTAGTCATCAATGAATCCATTAATGCTCACCTTTTGTGCAATTCGCTCGGAATACTCATTAATACCAAGTAAATAGCGTTTTTTTTCAGTACTATCGAAGAAAATATTATAAAAAACAGTCGCATTCATAATTTTGCAATGTTAATTGAATTGTGAAACTCTTCTTTCTTGAAGAGTAAATCAAAATATATCAAAATTGGGGTACCAACTTAAGTTATACGTAAATAAAATCAGGTGGTCCCGACCTGGGAAGTCAAGTCGCAAATGTCAAACACTTCTTTTACATGAGGGTATGACTCTCTAATTAATGAAGAAAGTTGCAAAATACTATTTGGATAAAATACAATAACGACCGGAACTTCCTGTTCACCAATAATTGACGGGGGATATACTTTCTTTCCATTTATATTAATCAACTGTTTTGCATGTGCATTATCGACAATAAGCACATTTGGGTCCATGTATATGGAATTTTCATTAAAAAGAGAAAGAGAATAATAAGTAACACCCCATAATGCAACACTTGTATGTCTTTCCATTATGGCAAGGAGGTTGGACGAGATTCTTTCTTGGATAACTGATGATAATGGGGCGTAATGCTTCTGCCCGCAATCAGAGCAGGGAAGCCAATTGTTTCCAACAAATAACTTAACATTTTCCCATGTGTTTTTTGTTTCACAACTACTGCATTTTCCTGAAATAGTTACACGCCCCCACTCTGTAACTTCATAAGTTTCTATATTGCTAACTTGATTTCCGTACCTGAATGGTGCCTCAAATATTTCTTTTGCTATTAATCCAAATTCAGAATCATTCATTCTTGATATATTAATCTGTGGACAACCATCCTTTAAATATTTAATACGGTCAGTAATAATATTATTATTACACGCATATTTATAAATATAAGAGCCCGGATATGGTATAATTAAATTCAAACCTAAGTTATATTTTGTATTCTTTGTCCACCAATTAATTGTTTTTTTTGCTGTTTTATAAGTCTCTTCAATGTCCCCGAATATAAAATTACCAGCAAGAGGGACTCCAGAATCATATACTATTTCTAAAGTTCTTTCAATTTGCTCAAACGTAATACGTTTTTTCATACTTTTAAGAATAAGGTTATCTGCACTTTCTATGCCGAATGACATACCAGCGCAAGTTCCTCCTCTTAACATGTCAATTAGATCCTGATCTATATCATCTGCTCGAAATGAAGCAAACCAAATAATGTCTAGTTTTTTCATTTCTTCATGAAATTTTTCAATCCTTTCTCTTTTCCGTGCGAAAAGTTCATCTGTCATGCATACAGAAATTATTTTATACTTTTTCTTAAGGAAAATTATCTCTTCTATAACATCATCAATGGATCTCTGACGATATATTTTTCCAGCTGAGTGAAAACAAAATGTACATTGATACGGGCAAGAACGACTACCACTAATATAAACCATCCTTCTGGTAATTAAATTGTTTACAGAAGGAGATGGCAACTCTAAATATGTTTCTAATCCAAAACCTTCATAATCAGGACTTGGCAAGATTCCGAGATCCATTATTTCTTTACGAGGTTTTGTTGTGTAATAATTGTCCTTATCCTTATAAATAATCCCTTGTACATCTGATAAATATTCATTATTCTCCAATGCATGTACAATTTTACAGATTGTTATTTCACCCTCTCCTATCACGCCAATATCAGCATATTCAAGAGCTTTAAGAGCTATTTCAGGTTCTGCTGTTATTATTCCACCACCAACAATAGTAACAATATTGCTATTTATTTTTTTTGTATATCTTACAATGTCGTAAATAGTTGGGTATTGGAAAGAAAGGCCACCCGTTCCAACAACATCAATTTTGTTTGAGACAATTGCTTGCTCTAATATGTCATAAACATTTCCTGGCATATGATTTAAATTTAATGTGAACGTATTAAAACCTAATGATTTTAAAGAAGAAGATACGTACGCTATACCCAGCGGAAAAGGATAGCCATCGCCTATTGCTTGCACCACACGAGGCATCACCAGAAGTAAATTTAGTTTTTTCATAGTAGATCAAGTAGAAATTAGGTTGTACAATGTTTTCGATAACCCTCTATTCAAGAATAACAATTTGTATTCCCTATGCTTGAAAAATATAAGCTATTTCCATAATGAATTGATCCCTATCACCAACTTTATTTACTATTATAGGAAAAACAATCAGAAGGTTCTTTTTTTTGGTCATAATATAGTTAGCAGACCTCCTTTTCAAAAGGAGACTTTTTGAGTAGTTCGAGAAAGCACATCCCTTCTTCGGCATGATCAGCACCATAAACAAAATCATTTTTCATCTTATTTCCAGACTGATACGCACGAAGATTTTCCGCAATATCTGCATACAGATTAGCAAAGGCCTCAATGAAACCAGAAGGATGTCCGGCCTTAAAACGATTATAACGAATCTTGCTTGCGGTATCAGCCTCTCCAGATCCACGATCCAGCACAAAGTGATGCCCATCGTCATCGGCCCAGCGTAAATTCTCTGGATCCATCTGGTACCACTCGGCACTTGCTTTGCTGCCAAATATTCGGACACGCAGACCGTTGCGGTAACCTAATGCAGTTTTTCCCCACCAGGCTTGAACCCGCACATTGTCCTGATAACGGGCTAAACAATAAACATTGTCTATAAGACCAGGAAAAAGGCCATAACTTGCCTGATCGCCGACCACTTGTTCAGGTTTTTTCCCATCGGTCAGAAAATCAACCAGATGATGAACATGTACTCCCAAATCAAGCGACACCGTAGGCACATCATAATCTCTGCACCGCCACGCCTGCGGCTTGGCCGATTGTCTCAGATATCCCTCTTGAGGCATTTCAATATGAATTTGCTGAAGCTCCCCCAAACGCCCCTCTCTGATCATTCTTCGCAACTCTCGTATCATAGGATAGCCGGAGTAGTTATACGTAACAGCCAAAAAGCCTTTTTTTCTTTTTACCATCTCGCCAATACGCCGACATTCCTCACTGGAGACTCCAAGAGCTTTTTCACATATTACCGGATACTCAGCTTCTAAGGCCGCCGTAACAATATCTGCATGTGTCGGGGTTGGAGTCAGCACAACGATGGCATCTAAATTCGACACTTCTTTCTCGATTAGCGATTGCCAGTGCCTATGAACCCTTTCAGGTGAAACACCATAAATCCTCGCTGAATTTTCATTTTGCTGCATGTCTCGGCTGAAGCAGCCAGATTCCACCTGAAAATGCCCATCTAATCGGCTGGCGTTGAAATGGGTATATCCAACTGCCGAGTTAAGTGCACCACCGATGATGCCTATACGTAAAGGAGTGAGGGGGCTGAAACCCATTATGCTGTTCTCCTGTTTTTAAATGACTGAGCTGATAGTATAGAGTTCTCTTTTGAGTGCAAAATCTATTAGGTTGCACATTTCTTTTTTCGAATTTGCCTTGGCAAACAGAAGTGCAATGCGTCCCAAAGGACTGCTCTTAACTAAATCGCCTGACAAAGTTAAAGATACCATCTTTTCAATTTGCAGAGGTAGGTTGAATTGAATTGAACCGAATAAATCTTGGATGGGTTGAGAAATGGTATGCCTCAGTATATAGGATTGTTTTAATGAGACGTTGCTTTCAGAGGGGATCGCCTGATTTAAAAAAGGCCTGACATAAGATTCAACATAATGGAAACCTGTCGATAATTCAATTAGTTTACTGTACAAATCTCCAGGGCATCGCCGTGTGACCTCAATCAGCCAAAATTTCCCTTCATTTCTGATAAACTGCGTGTGAATCAATCCATCAACTAAATTAAGTTTTTTTGCCAGCATTTGAATCGCATTCCGGATACAGAGCAACATTTCAGTTGGGAATTCATAGGACACCCAGCTTGTATCAACAGTAAAAGGATTTGCTGTACCATGCTCCTCTACAATAAAATCCATCAATATTTCTCCCGCAGAGAAAAAGGCTGAATGGCTGTATAATTGACCTTCAATGTATTCCTCCACAATACAGGAACCAGTTCGTGAATATTTTTCAGCCTGCTGCATCGCAAAAGGCAAAGTACCTTTTTCGGCTTCATGAACGACGGTGACTCCTCTGCCGCTGTACGCGTCAACAGGTTTTACAATAATTGGCCAAACGTAACCCAGCTTCTCAGACGGTATGATTCCGGGCGCAGGGAGTGCGAGTTGGCCTGCTAATTGTCTAAATTTTTCTTTATTGTTAATTGATTCAGACGTTTCATAATCATCCAGCCCGGAAAAACGTCTCTCCGTATTGAGTTGCGTACAGACCTGGTAGGACAAATCATTGCAACCGGGCACGATGTAATCAATATGTCGGGAGCGAATAAGCTCCTGCATTTTATTTAAATCAGAATAATCAATTTTTATATAATCTTCAACCGACCTTGCTAAAAAGTCAGAGCTGTTTCCTCCGCACACAAAAACTCTATAGCCGCTTCTCTTTATATAATCATAAATTGGTGCGGAGGAAAAATTTGTATCAACCAGAAGGACATTTTTCATGATTTTATTTTTCTATCAATCAACAGTTTTTTTAAAAAATATACAGAACGATACAGCATTTTAATGTGTTCTTATTTTTGATAAAATATCACAAATTTTATGCACATCATCCTCACTCAGATCAGCATATGTCGGTAACGTTATAATTTGTTCTGACACTTTTTTTGCTACTGTAAGAGGTTTTGAGACCGCTACAGATTGATAGCAGGATAAATCATTGAGTAAAGGATAAAAATATCGCCTGGAGAAAATATTATATTCTTTCAATTTCTCGTGCAACTCGTTTCGGCTCATCCCAAACTCATGCTCATTTATCAACGCAGGCACATAGGCATAATTATAATCCACATTTCGTTCAGGATCAGGGCTGAAAGATATTCCTACGACGTCACATAATCGTTCTTGATAAATTTCATAAATCCGTTTTTTTTTCTCTATCAACATATCCATATAGTTAAGCATCATTGAACCCATCAGTGCCTGTAGCTCATTCATTTTGGCGTTAGTGCCAGGCATGACTACTTCGGTCTCGTTTTTGAACCCAAAATTTTTAAGATAGCTAAATATGTTTTGTAACCCTGGATCCTTAAAGACGAGCATGCCTCCCTCAATAGAATGATAGAGTTTAGTAGCATGAAAGCTGAACATGCTTAAGTCACCATAATGACATATAGATTTTTCATTGACGCGGACTCCAAAGGCATGAGCCGCATCATATATCAAGGTTAGGTTATGACGTCTGGCAATGTCAGCCAAGGCGTTTAATTTGCATGGTCGACCAAAGACATGAACCGCCAAAATGGCAGTCGTCCAAGGGGTTATAAGCTCCTCTATCTTGGCCGGGTCTAAATTGAAGGTATCAGGCTCAATGTCGCAAAATACCGGTCGAATTTGATTCCAGTACAGCGCATGAGTAGTAGCGACAAAGGTGAATGGCGTAGTGATAACCTCTCCCCTTATGCACAATCCCTGCAGGCCTATCTGCAAGGCTAAGGTGCCATTGGCAAACAACCCTATATTGTTTGTTTCAAGATAATTTTTAAGCTCACTTCGGTAACGTTGCAACACCGGTCCGTTATTGGTCAGCCATTGGTTATCCCAGATTTCCTTAAGCCCCTCGCAGAACGCTTCATATGTAGGCATGAAAGGTCTGGTTACTAAAATGGGTTTTTCAAATTTTTCCATGATCAATCAATTTGATA
>MTKS01000014.1 GCA_004028495.1 Candidatus Electrothrix marina | reverse complement strand
AAATGGCCAGCAGATGCGGAGTAAAGGAGATAGTCACCGGCTTGCCTGCCAGCACGGACAGCTCCTGTTCAATCTCCGGGATATGGCGGTGGCTGCCCCCGACCTTATAGGCACGAAAGCCGTCCGTGACTTCGCAGAACAGGGTACCCACAGCAGCCCCTCTGCCTGCCCCGGAGGTACCGGACTTAGAGTCGATGATCAGGCCAGCTGGATCAATCAAACCCTCGCGCAGCAGAGGTGCCAAACCGAGTATGATAGAGGTGGGGTAGCAGCCCGGATTGGCGGTCAGGCGTGCGTCTTTCACCTGATCCCGGTACAGCTCGGGCAGACCATACACCGCCTCAGCGATGAGATCCGCACTGGAATGGGGCTGGTACCACTCCTCATAGACCGCTGCATCCCGAATACGAAAGTCAGCACTGAGATCCACCACCTTCTTCCCTGCCCTGAGCAGGACAGGCACCAAATCCATTGCCGTCTTATGCGGCACAGCGGCAAAGAAAAAGTCGGCCCGCTCCATCAGCCTTTCCATCTGGATATCTTCGCAGATCAGATCAACCCGTTTACGCAGGTTGGGGAAGACCTCGGAGAGCAGCTTGCCTGCGTATTGGCGGGAGGTGGCGACGGTCAACTCCACCTCTGGGTGGGTGGAAAGGATGCGGGCCAATTCAACACCGGTATAGCCGGAGGCCCCTATGATTCCTACTTTTAGCATAGCGTATCCTTGATGAGTAGCTTGACATAAAAAAAAGGGAATAACGAATCGCTTCGTCATTCCCTTTAAAAAACAATATGAACTGCGCTGAAAACCAGCCTGTTCCTTCTCCTTAACGTTTGGAGAACTGGAAGCGGGCACGGGCACCGCGCTGACCGTATTTTTTCCGCTCTTTGATGCGGGAGTCACGGGTCAGCAGGCCTGCTTTTTTCAGAGAATCACGAAATTCCGGATTCACTTCCTGAAGAGCCTTGGAAATGCCATGAACCAGGGCATCAACCTGTGCGGACTTACCGCCGCCCTGCACGGTAGCCTTCACATCAAACTTCTCAGCAGTTTCTGTCACTGCAAACGGTTTATCAACTTTCTGCTCAAAAAAAATATTGCCGAAATAACTGTCTGTAGACTGTTGATTAACAACCACATTGCCGCTTCCCGGAGTGATCCAAACCCTGGCTACAGCACTCTTTCGTTTTCCGGTTGCGTATGTCTGTTCCTGCGCCATGTTAAGCTCCGTTAGATATCGAGAAGTTCAGGCTGCTGGGCCGCATGAGGATGTTCGGCACCTGCATACACTTTTAATTTTTTCAGCTGGGCCCGACCGAGTTTATTCTTGGGCAACATGCCTTTAACCGCCATAACGATCAAATCTTCCGGAGATTTTTCACGAACCTCTTTTGCGGTCCGATCTTTAATCCCGCCCATAAAACCGGTGTGGCGATAATACACTTTATCATCCCACTTGGTACCGGTCAGATGAACACGATCCGCATTGACAACAACGACAAAGTCACCGTTATCCTGAAAGTTACAGAAGGTCGGTTTATGTTTGCCGCGCAGGCGACGGGCGATTTCCGTTGCGATACGGCCAAGGACCTTACCGTCGGCATCAACCACGCACCACTTGCGATCAATTTCATCTACCGGCGTATAATACGTTTTCATGCATGCGCCCCAATGAGTAATAAAAAAAGGTTCGAACGAGGTTCGAACCTTGAATTGTTTAAATGGAGCGGGAAACGAGATTCGAACTCGCGACGTCAACCTTGGCAAGGTTGCACTCTACCACTGAGTTATTCCCGCTCATTGAGCTGTGAAACGAGCAGATATTTACCACAGGACAATCGGCCGTGTCAATAAAAAAAAACACACTGAACAACTTTTGCCTGAAATCTCAGCCTGCGCCACCCCGTGAAAAATAAAAAACAATTCGTTGAGATCCCATGAAAAAACGACTCTGACGAAGTGTTTCCTGTTATTTTCTCTTTTCCTTTTCCCTCTCATGCCGTAATATGATAACAATCTTAGATTATTTTAGTTATTAGTGAGGATTCCTGGATGAAAAAAAAAATTCTGGTAGCGGTAGACGGGTCGGTATATAGCTCAAACAGTTTAGATTACCTGATACGCCTGTTTCGACAGGATCAAAATTTCAGCATTGATCTGCTCGCCGCTGTTTCAACCTGCCGCGGCGACCAAAGCTGGATGTCGGATCTTGACGGGCGACGAACTGAAAGTGCTGCCGAGCTTCAACGTAAGGCCAAGGCGACAAGATATCTGAAAGATGCCAAAGCGCGTCTTGTGCGTAACGGCTTTCCTGAGGACAACATAGCTTCTCTGGTCCATGCATCAGGGGAGGGAATCACCGATTCCATCTATCATTTTGCGAAAGAAAACATGTATGACGGCCTGCTGGTCGGCAGAAGAGGAGTGGGAAGGGTCGGCGAAATGCTGTTAGGAAGCGTCTCCTCAGATCTGGTGAGAAAATGTCATGAAATCCCTCTTTGGATTATTGACGGCAATGTAACCTCCACCCGTTTCCTCCTCGCTGTTCACACCTGTACTCACTCACTTATGGCGGCGGATCATTTGGCTTTTATTCTCCAAAAAAACCCGCAGGCCGAGATCTATATCTACCATTCTCTTGCCGCGTTCGGCTCAACACCACCTACCGAAAGGGAAGAATTCCACAGCCGCTGGGGAGCGAAATGGTGCGACAAAAATCTTGATGTAGGGACATGCCTGTACAAAGCTCATAGCCAGATACTGATCGAAAACGGCATCCCTGAAGAACGAATTGTACAGCTTCCTCCGCGCCGGGGTATCCATCCCAGCCATGACCTGCTCCGTCAGGCAAAGAGACATAATTGCGGGACCATTGTTATCGGGCGCAGGCCCCGGGTGGATAAAGGGCTTCTGGGCGGGGTTTCCAACCGGACAACTCAGAATGCCCAGAATATGGCTGTTTGGCTGATCGGTTAAAAACAACAGAGAGCAGGACGATGCTGAGCCGGAAGAATATCCAACGACAACGAGGAAAATCATTCAATGAAACCTGTTGAATTAAAAGACAATGTATGGTGGGTAGCCAATCGTTCCGATTCCCTGCTGGAAGTAAACATCTACCTTCTTTGTTATCCCCATGCAAAGGGGCAGGCCAATATTATTATAGATCCCGGCCCCGGTGAATTGCTGACCGTGCTGCAAAAAGTCGTACAACCGATTATAGGAGGGCTGGAGAATATCCACGGCATCCTGATCAATCATCAGGATCCGGATGTTGCACCGAATGCAGCCTTTCTGCAAAAGCTGAATCCGAAATGTCTGGTGGTCGCTTCGGAAGATACCTGGCGCCTGATTCATTTCCTCGGTCTGAAGGCATCCCGCTTCAAGGCAGTGGAAACATACCGAAATAATCGGGCTATCATGCCGGGTGGAAACAAACTGATCTTTGTTCCCTCGCCCTTTTGTCATTTTCGCGGGGCCATGATGTACTATGATGTCAGAAGCAGGATACTCTTTTCCGGCGACCTGTTCGGCGGACTGTCCTATACCCATGACCTGTATGCCGATGAAAGATCCTGGGAGGGTATCAAGACCTTTCATCAGCTGTATATGCCGTCCCGGGATGCCTTGAAATTGGCGGTTTCCAGAATCAGAAATCTTGACCCTCCTCCGGAAATGATAGCTCCCCAACATGGTTCCATTATTCGGGGAGAACTGATTCGGGACTTTACCGATCGGATGTATAATCTGGACGTGGGGCTGGACCTGCTCATGGCAGGCGAGAAAGAAGAAAACTATCTCGGCGCGATCAATGAAATTCTCAGCGAATTAGAAAAAGAGGATTCTTCGGAATCCATTGCCGGGGGTATTGCCTCCCTGAACAGGGATCAGTCGTTCACCAATATTCTGACAATTGAGAAAAACAGAGTAATTTCGTTTAAGGTGGACCCGCCTATCGCGGTAAAAACCCTTTTAGCGCACCTTCGTGAAGACGGAGGGGCGGAACTGGAAAGTCTGGTCAACCTTGTTGCTTTGAAGACCTTGATCGGGCGCAACATACCGATCGGCGACATCCTTCCCCAGGCCGGAGATGAGCAGGATCTGCCTGATTATTTTGAATAACGGGAATTCATGAGCCGTAAAAACATTCTGATCGTTGATCGGGACAAAGATTTTCTGCTGGATTTGCGGGAAGCCTTTGTTCCCTTCAAAAACATCTATCAGCTCGCCTTTGCCTCAAACTTAACCAAGGCCACGGAAATTCTGCGTAAATTCACCGTTGATCTGGCCGTCGCCAATGTCCAGCTTTCCGGGGAAAGCGGGGTGGAACTGCTGCTCTCCGTCCGTCGCTGGTATGCGGAAACCCATGTTGTTCTGTACAGCAGTGAGCTTACAGAAGAAATCAAACGATCCGCCTACCACAGCGGTGTCTCCGCTATTATTCCGTATCCCTTCAAATTCGAGGAACTGCTCAAAGTAATGGCGGGTATTTTTGCTAAAGAATCCGGCAATACCACCGTCCTGGACACAATTCCCTTGGCCGATTTACTGCAACTCATCGGCATGGGAAACCATTCAACCGATATCATTGTTATTAATGCGAAAAGGGAACGGGGGGTCATTCGAATCCGACAGGGAAATCTTCTTGAAGCCGAAGCTGCCGGAAGGAAAGGGGTGAATGCGGTCACAGAAATGCTTTCCTGGGAATCGCCGATAATCAAAACCTGCAAAGGGGGGCATGGAATTACGCCGCCGGACGACCCTGTCCCCCTGCATGACGCTCTCATCCTGGCCGTGTCAAGACTGGATGAACGCACATAAATCTCTCTTTCCTGTTTTTGTCAACATACTGAATAGATGGAGAGAAAGGGAGCTTGATCTTTACCGCATCAACAATGCATTGAGCGGCAAAAAAAATAACAACAGCCGGGCTCCCTCTCGTCTTTTCTTCCGGTATTGCGCTATTTTTTGGCTGGAGGCATTGATAGGGTTTGTTCCTCCGGCACTTTCTGCGCTGTTTGTTTTTCCACAGCGGTTGCGGCCACAGCCGGGGCAGCCTCGCCGACAGTGATCTCGTCTTTGAGCCGCGCAACAATTTTTGCACCGATTCCATACACGTTTTTCAGCTCATCAACCTTGTTGAACAGACCTTTTTCCTCCCGATACTTGAGAATCGACTCAGCCTTGACCTGCCCTATACCGGGCAAAGAGGTCAACTCTTCCAAGCTCGCTGTATTAATATTGACAACAGCAGCAGCCGAAGTCGTCAGGAAAAAAACAAAGAACAGGGTGAAGTAGAATGATTTCATAATGCCTTCCTTCTTGATTTTTTTAATATGGTGCCTGCTCGCACAGGCATTGTCTGTCACGCTCCGGAGTAATTGTACTATATGCTCGGCCTCCCCTGGAAGTCAACAAGGAAAAACATGCTATTACGACACATTACAACAAAATTCCGAAAATATTATTGCCGCGCAATAAAATTTCTTTTTTTACAATTTCAACTTTTTTTTGCCGGCCGGAGACTGTACAGTCTACAAACTATCTGCTGCCGCATTCTTTTTGCGGATATGCACAACGGTGTATTCAACGTTCGGCAATCATCCGGAGAGTTCTCGCAGGCATTTCACTGAGAGCCGGGCAACTCTTCCATCACATAATTACATTAATTATCATATTAAACACCTATGAAAGACAACCTAGCTCATACTGTGTCCTATTCCGAAAGCCTGATTGTTCATTCCTGTCGGGCCAAGCAGCTGCGGGCCGAGGCAGTGCGCCTCCCGTCACTGGATCTCAACAGGCGTCAACTTCGCGACCTTGAATCTCTATTAAATCGAGCTTTTTATCCGCTGGCCGGTTTTCTGGGCCGGGACGATTACGAAAACGTGTTGCGGGATATGCGCCTGACCGACGGATCTGTCTGGCCCGTTCCTGTCTGCCTTGATGTAAACGAAGAGTTCGCTGCTTCCCTGCAACCGGGACAGTGCATAGGACTCAATGACCAGGAAGGTTTTCTTCTGGCAATTCTCACCATCAGCGATATTTGGAAGGCGGATAAAAAAGCAGAAGCTGAAGCCGTCTACGGCACTGCCGATCCTGAACAGCATCCCGGTGTCCAGGAACTGTTCACCGACGTGAAAGATTGGTATATCGGCGGAACAGTGGAAGGCGTGACCCTGCCTATCCATTATGACTTTTGTGATCTCCGCCTTACTCCGGCAGAGTGCAACCGCCGTTTTCTCCAATACGGCTGGCGACGGGTGGTGGGTTTTCATACCGGAGAATACCTGCACTGCGCCCACCGCGAGATGGTACTGGCAGCGGCTCGGGAAACCGGCGGCTCGATTTTCCTGCACCCGGTAGTCGGCATGGACCATCCCGGCAACATGGAACATTACACCCATGTGCATTGCTATCAGGAATTTGTCCAACATTTTCCAAAAAATATGATTCAGTTAGGCATTATCCCGCTGGCGGAAAGATATGCCGGCCCCAGAGAGGCACTCTGGCATGCTCTGATCCGCAAAAACTACGGGTGCACTCATTTTATGGTGGCAACAGACCACGGCGACCCCTTTGCGGGCACAAATATCGACCTGTTTTATCCCCAAGGAGAAGCTCAGCAACTTGTTGCCTCGCTGGCTGAAAAAACCGGCATTGAAATGGTCCCGGAGCAGGCTATGGGTTATGCGGAAGAACAGGGGAAATATGTCTATCTTTCCGAAGTACCGGACAAAAATGTAAAAAATATCACCTCCAGAGAGTTAAAACAGCGTTTGGAAAAGGGAGAGAACATCCCGGAATGGTTTTCCTTTCCCAATGTTGTTGCCGAGCTGCGCCGTTCTTTCCCGCCCCGCTCCAAGCAGGGCTTCACTGTTTTTCTCACCGGCCTGTCCGGATCCGGAAAATCAACCATTGCCAAGGTATTGATGGTGCGCTTTATGGAGATGCGTGATCGCCCGGTCACCCTGCTGGACGGCGATATTGTCCGCAAGAATCTCTCCTCGGAGCTGACTTTTTCCGAGGAACACCGTAATCTCAACGTCACCAGGATCGGTTTTGTAGCCAGTGAAATCACCAAAAACGGCGGCATCGCCCTCTGCGCTCCCATTGCGCCCTATGAGGAGTCCCGTCTGGCAAACCGACGCCTGATCAGTCGATATGGAGGATATATTGAGATCCACATCGCCACCCCGCTGGAGGTCTGCGAGCAGCGTGATCGCAAAGGCTTGTATGAAAAGGCACGGGCCGGTCTGGTCAAAGGGGTCACCGGTATCTCGGATCCGTATATCGCGCCGACCAATCCGGAAATCATCATCGATACCTCAAAGATGACTCCGGCGGAAGCGGTGCAGGAGATTTTCCTTTATCTTGAAGAGCAGGGGTATATTCGGTAAGCCCGCTCTCCCGCCTGAATATACTCCCCGGTGAACTCCTGCCGAATATTTACTGAGTGATCGGGGAGTAAGGTTGGCAGAGGGAAGACAAGCCGATTAAGGCGGAAAGATACGTGAAGGGAGTGATTAAAAAGTACGGAGTAGAATAACCAACCGACTATAATGAAAAAATATTTACTGCCTACTAAGGAAGGTCGAGCAATTTCTTAAGTTTGTTTCTGCTACCATTAAAAACACTGCTGCACACCAAGTCATCGTCAAATTCAAAAATGCTCCGCTGAAAAATTTCATCTTCCAAAACCGAAGGATCAACAGCTCTAGTCAACAGCTCTGTTTCCAGCCAATGATAACTTTCTGTTTTCATAGCGATAAAATCAATCGCAATACCGCTGTCACTGCACCTGATTATTGAGCCGATAGCGCGAACAGCACCCTCTTGACATGAAACAGAGTCTTTTAGGTCTATTTTGCAAATATCACCCTTCGACTGTTTGAACGCCCCTTTAACAAAGGAACCACACAGGCTGATATCGTCAATAACACCTTGATATTGTGTTGAACAGAAATCAAGGCGTACAGGCCGTTGCATTTTTACCCGAGAAAATTTACGCTGATTTCTATCATCCATATCTCTGAATGATTTCTCTAATTCTCCAAGCTCCTGCTTCAGCCTCTCTAAATAATAAGAATTTGCCTGATAAAGACCCGGGTGAATATTTTTATAATTGTCTCGTACCGTTTCAGTATAATAGGCCTTAATCCTTAATTCGTTGATACGATTTCGTTTTATTTCTTTTTCATCCATAATATTCTTCTTTTACAAAGGAAATGATAATTCAAAAACGTATTTTCAAGATTGTCTGCAATGGGGAGCATTCTGAGAGTGACAAAATCAGATGATTTGAGGGTTGTCCGCTTTCGTTGCGCTCAAGCAGAACTGGCTGGCTGGCTGGTCTGTAAAGAAGCGGACAGCGTTCAGCAGCTCAGGGAAAGTATAAATAATGTAGTCCGGCGCAGTGCCTTCATACTTTTGCCGCCCTTGATTGGATTGGAAAAAAACGGTTTTCAGGCCGAACTGTTGTGCGCCGAAGACATCGCGGTACATATCATTACCGACAAAGAGGACCTCTTCCGGCCGGAGCTGCATAACCTCCAAGGTCATGGCAAAAAGCCGCTGATCCGGCTTGCGGAAGCCGTGGTCACCGGACACAATCACCGGCGTAAAATAGTCAAGCAGACCAGCGGCCCGCAGCTCCGGTACCGCCCAGGCCGTTTGGCCGTCCGAGAGAGCTGCCAACTGATATTGTTGATGCAGCTCCTTGATAGTATCCGTCACTCCCCGGTAGCGTTTCAAACGAAAAAGCGAGGCGGCCCGAAAGGTTTCAGCCAGGAAAAGCGGCAGCTGTTCCAGCTTTGCCGCAGGTAAATTGCGGGTGAACTCCGTCGCGTGCAGGTCGATCATCTCCCGGAAAATGCCGGTCGCGTTAAACTCAGGATACTGTTCTCCACCTGCCTCCCGCTGGCTCTTGAGCAGACGATTATACAGATCACGCACCTC
This sequence comes from Candidatus Electrothrix marina, assembly GCA_004028495.1. GTDB lineage: Bacteria > Desulfobacterota > Desulfobulbia > Desulfobulbales > Desulfobulbaceae > Electrothrix > Electrothrix marina. Next base: position 8,587 of record MTKS01000014.1, on the reverse strand, counting down.
CTGTTCGCTTAAGGAAATACCCTGATACAGGAGCACATTACTGAGAATGCGATAAATTTCGTCATGCCATTCATTGGTCTCAATGTCCGTGACCGTACCGTTAACATCAAAAATCAGGCCCTTGATGATCATGCAAACCTCCGTAGGCATTCTTTTGCCTCATAAATTAAACAGCGGCGGTAATCCTGAGCAATCCAGCTGTTGCGGGCAATACGCAGCAGAGTAATCCCCATGTAAAACGGCACCCTGGCAGTGATAGAACGGAACGCCTTATCTCTGTCGGGAAAATGGCAGGCATATTCCCAGAGGAAGTGACCGATAAAGGGCTCTGCGGCCTCTTTACTGCCTGTATCACGCAGAAAAAAATGCTTCAGCTCGCCGGCAATGCGGCCTACATCAAAGACTCGATCATCCCGATGCGCCCGCTCCAGATCAAAGGTACTCACATTGAGGCCGCCGGTAAATTTAAAATTTTCCGGGGTGGCATCGCCATGCACCAGCACCTGCCGATCTTCCCACATCCGCTGTTGCCGGCACCACTGATCACGCAGCCAGCGCAGTTCATCCGCTTCTTTTTCCTTGAGGCCATGAATTCGCAGCAACTTCCGGATAAGATGCTCTGTATAGTCACAGCTCGGCTGGAAGTCAACCTTGCGGCCGTTCGCTGTTCGGTTATGGAGTTTTGAAAAAAAATAAGCCAAGGCCGTCAATCGCCGGAAGAGTTTTTCCTGTTCGCCGTTATGGATTGCCGCGAGAATCACCGTGCTTAACAGCTCGCCTTCACAGATTTCCGTGACCAGAAGGGAATTGAGGGCGTAGTTTCGTCCTAAAGGTCGGGCCACATGATGAGGTGCGCCGGTCAGGCCGCAACCGCGCATGGCTTGGAGATTATCAAACTCATGGGTCAGCCGGGCGGCAGCTTTGTCTGCATCCTTGGTTCGGTCGCAGCGAAAAAATTTACCGATGAACTTTGCGCCGCTGTACTTTTCTTCATAGAGAAAAACGTCATTGGAGGCGTTGAGACGGAAAACGCGATATTTTGCCCGTTCAGGCGGCCTGCCGGTTTGCGGATGAATTTCATGCCGCAGGTAGCCGTAAAGCGGATCATTCCTGCGGACATGGCCAAGATATTGCCCATTGCTCATGATGTTCATTCTGTTTGCACGATTGGGTAGAGGTTTTCAACTAGTTATAACAGTTTTACAATATTATGATAACATTTTTTTTGGACTGAATTATAATGGCCCGGCAAAAAATTGTACTGGAGATATCCCGGATCTGAAAATCATCGGCATCGCCTTTCTCTTTTCCGCCGCTGTCGGGGTGGCGTTCAGATATTTCCCGGCACTCAAAGCTGCCCGCCTGGATCCCATTGACGCCCTGCGGCATGAGTAAGAAATACTCCGTCTGTTGTTTCTCCTTGACTTTCTCAGCCTTAAGCTGTTTGTTTTTCTTTACAAGTCTCTCAAAGAAAGAGCTGTATTCTTAATAAGACGTACCAACAAACTGCTCTGCAGTATGCTGCCAGCGAGCTTGGTCGTTATCTTTTGCATTCCAACCATCAACCGCTCAAATCTATTCATTCAACAGGAGAAACAGCACAATGGCACAAGTTACGTTTCAAGGAACACCGGTCAACACGGCAGGTGAGCTACCAGCCGTAGGACAAGCCGCACCTGATTTCACCTTAACAAAGACTGACATGAGTGACGTTTCCTTAGCTGATTATACAGGAAAAAAACTCGTGCTCAATATTTTTCCCAGCATAGACACCCCGGTATGTGCAACCAGTGTCCGCCGCTTTAATGATGAAGCGGGCAAACTTGAAAACACAGACGTACTCTGCATTTCGCGGGATATGCCCTTTGCTCTTGCCCGTTTCTGCGGCGCAGAAGGTCTGGAGAATGTTATTTCAGCTTCAGAATTGCGGTCAGACGCTTTCGGTAAGGACTACGGCGTCCGTATTATTGACAGTGCTCTGGCGGGACTCTTTGCCAGGGCGATTGTTGTCATTGATGAGGAAGGAAAGGTGATCTACACGCAGCTGGTTCCTGAAATCGCAGAAGAGCCGGATTACCAGAAAGCGCTCGCCAGCCTGTCATAAAAATGAACAGAGTTTCTTGACCGTACCGAAACGCAGGCATTTGCCTCAGACGAATGCCTGCTATCTGAGCAGTAACGCCAAGGAGAGCTGCATGTAATGCGGCTCTCCCTGATCAGATCATTATGATGATGACTCTGATCTCGACCTGCCTCCCCTTTTCGCTTTATGCTGTTGATTCCATTTGGTGACAACATATAAATCTTCAACTTTTGCCCTCGCCCAAGGTGTTCTTCGGAGGAATTTAAGACTGGAGTTCAGCGTAGGATTTATCATAAAGCATCGTATCCTTGTCCAATCGCCCAATTTATCCCAGCCGTAACAATCAACAAGGTACGTAACCATGTTCTTTAAGGTTACACCGTGCAAGGGATCGTTATTTTGTTCTTCACTCGTTTGTTCTTCGCCTGTTTGTTCTTCATTCATAAGGAGGGCTATTTGTTTTTTGTAGAAGAAAAGCTCTCTGTTGTTTCCTTTGCCGGTAGAAGCACGATAAGGGAGAGCGATAAAAGTCCGTATGTCAGCGTATAACGAATCGTTAAACGTTATGCTCTTTGGAATTAAATTCCTTTTTTATATTGAATGTCTGTTGTGGGATGAAGGCTTTGCCTGAGGTTCTTTGCTGCATCGAGGTTGCCGTTAAGATGATTTTTAAAAAGTTGCAGCAATGTTGCTGTATCCACGTCTATGTTGGTATTGGTTCTAATATTTCTTAAATCAACGAAGAAGCTGGAAAAAAGATTCGGTACATCTGTAACAATATCTGTATTTAAAAAATTAACCTCATTATAGATCCGATGATAGTTTCCTTTTGTCTTTTCAAGAAAAAGAGTCTCCCCCTTGAGATTCTTGATTGATGAAGTTTTTTCACAGTGTTGTATGCAGTGAGCATCAATCCTATCTTTATGACATCCTGTGACCTGATGAAACAGGCATTGTCCGCTCGTTACAAGGTTAATCGGGTGATAGATACTGTAGTACAGCTTGAAATCATTAGGCTTTTTGACACTCTTTATCTGTACCTTGCTGATCTCATTTGAAATAAATGCACCGGAGCAGTTAAAATGCTCTTTTAAGCATAACAGGCTGAAGGAATTCACAATATTCAGAGAAGTGCCCGCTATCCAGGCAATGCCGTTTTGATAGGCTTCGTAAGCTATTCCGGTATTATCTGTTACAATATGTTGAGGTCGTTGAGGTTGTAACTGATGCAAAAACTCTACGGCATCACGATAGTCTTCTCCGATCAAAACAGCGGGGAACCAGGGGATTATATTATTCTCTGTGAAAATTTCGATAAACTCAGCGCAGTTATTTTTAAAACTCTGAGGAAGTTGAAAATATATATCTGCTTCAATTTCATTACTGCTGATCAGACTGGTCAGATTATGCAGGTCCCTTGCTGACGAGATGAGCAGAGAAAGCGTGGGTTGTATGCTGAGATTCTGCGGCTTTTTCAAGAGAGGGACGTCCACAGGGGGAAAAGTTTCTTGTGCATCATTTAAGATAAATAATATTTTTTTCTGTATGATTGTAAGTTCTTTAAAAGGCATAAAAAGATCGTCTTGAAGATGTTCTCCATCTATATGCTGAATGAAATACTCTGTATCATTTAAGGCTTTAAATTTTTCTAAGAGTATCTGAGCATTGAGACCTTGCGCACAGTGCCTGTTCTTTTGGGCAAGGCTGTCTGAAAGAACAGCAAATGAAGTGTCTGGCGTTTTTACAACTATTTTTAAAGGTGAACCAACTTCCCCTGAAACAACGAGTGTTAAAGGTGCTTTTGTTATGCTCAATCGTGCAATTTTCTTTTGAACCCTATGCAGTATCTCTGTTTTTAAATCATAGAGTTCTCTTTTCGCTTGTTGTATATTTTCATCCGTGCAACCGCCTTTTATTTCTGCACGACGTATTGCCGAATTATCCCGAGAATTATCAATAAACATGCTTTTATTGATATCTCCTGTTAAAAAACCGTTTGAAAACTCTCGGTTAAAGACCTTGTGAAGATCATGTTTGTCCGTAACGAGCCTTTCACGCTTACCAAGCCTGAGAAGTTGTTTTTTCCAAGCATCAACCACCGTATATACGTAATGAAACTTTTTTATTCTTCCTTCAATCTTAACCGAGTCAACCCCGGCATCAGCCAGTTCTTGGAGGTCAGCATAGGCTGAATTATCTTTTAGATTAAGGGGAAAGTCTTTTCCTACAGCAGTCCTTACATATTGATCTCTACACGGTTGACTGCATCTGCCCCGGTTTCCTGATTTTCCTCCATGCACAGAACTGAAATAACAAAGCCCTGAAAAAGAGATACAGTACGAACCGTGGACAAATACTTCCGTTAACATGTTGTTTTCATGCCCAGCGGAAGCTAATGACTGTATCTCGTCAAGGCTTAATTCTCTTGAGAGATTAACTCGGGTGGCCTTGAGTTTGCTTAAAAATTTTATCTGACCTGCATTATGGGTTGTAAGCTGGGTGGAGGCATGGATGTTAAGCCCTGGAAAATATTTTCCAAGGAGATACAGCATGCCAAAATCCTGAACAATGACGCCATCAATCTTGGTTTTAACTAATTTGTTGAGTAAACGGATAAGGGGCGAGATTTCACTTTCAACTATAATGATATTAAGGGTGAGGAAAACTTGGCAATTATGTTTCTGGGCCAGTCTTAAGATCCCATGTAAATCTGCAAAAGCTATATTTTGAGCCCGGTTTCTTGCATTAAATTTATCAAGGCCACAATATATGGCATCTGCCCCGGCTATAATTGCGGCTTTTATGCAATCAGTGTCTCCTCCCGGTGCGAGTAATTCAATGTTTTTGGTCATCAGATCCTGCTGTGCAGATTATGACAAGTGCAGGTGCGGAACGCCGCACCATCGGTAGTAAGGAACAGTACCTGATTCAAAGAGACGGTCTGGTACGCAAAGGCATCATGCGCCGCTGCCCGGAAAACATTTTTACATTGATCAATCCGGATCATTGATTCACCGCAGTGCTCGTAAAAAAGAAGAAATATCAACCTGTTACCGAGACAGAATCAGGAAGCAAAGATTCCCTTTCCAAGGGTAACAGTAATGAAATCCTCTTGTCAACAAGCAGTTGCATGTCGTTCTGCCAGACTGACCGCGCAATCTTTCAGTCATTGCCGAAGGCAATGCCGCATCGCGCATAATTCCTGTCAATAGAGGGCAGCTTGCTGTATACTTATGCCCATCAATCTCTCATCTGCGTCTGAACAAAAAAAGAATAACAAATTAGGAGAATCCCGTATGGCCGCACGAAAAAAGAAATCCAGTTCGCTGAAAAGTATTGTCACCACCCTCCTGATTATCCTTGTTGCCGGGGCGTTCCTGACCTTCAAAGGCAACACACCGGAATTCCTAAGAGAGTATATTCCACCCGCCCTTCATACGGTTTTCTATCCTGAACAAAACAGCAGCGGCAGTATCGCTATCGACAATCTGCCTGCAACAGAAGGCAACAGTACAATCACCTCTTTTTCCACCTCCAAGACACAGCTCAAAAAACTCTACGTCAAAGCCGGATACTTCACCACCTTCTACTGCGGCAGCAGTTATGACGAAGACTTCACGCTTGACCACAGCACAAGCGGCTTTCATTTCCGCAAGAACGAGGCCAGATCCAACCGAGTCGAATGGGAGCATATCGTCCCGGCAGAAGCCTTCGGTCAGAGCTTTGCTGAGTGGCGTGACGGCCATCCTGACTGTGTGGGCAGCAAGGGTCAGTCCTATGCAGGCCGTCGATGCGCAGAAAAAGCCAACGAGCAGTTTAAACTGATGCAGGCTGATATGTACAACCTTGTCCCGGCCATCGGTGAGGTCAACGGCGACCGCAGTAATTACAGCTATGCCATGTTGCAAGGCGAGCTGCGTGAGTACGGCAGCTGCAACATGGAAATTGAAGACCAGAAGGCTGAGCCGCCGGACGACAAGTTCGGTGACATCGCCCGTACCTACATGTATATGGAATCAGCCTACCATCGCGGGGTGATTTCCGGGAAGAACGTTAAGCTCTTTGAAGCGTGGAACAGGATGGACCCGGTGGATAAACAGGAGTGTGAGCGTGCCCGGCTGATTGAGAAGATCCAGGGTAACAGGAATATGATCGTGGCGAATGCTTGTCAGGAGGCCGGGTTGTGATTGAGTGCAACGAAAGCGGACAACGCATTGCTCAAGTTGCCTGATTTCGCTTCACTCAATCTGGCCTGCGCAACTACTCCCTGTCATTTTCCGCAAACAAAGGAATAGAGTAATTGCCGCCAAATGCCTTGAAGATATTATTAATGCCCTCATAATCCGATGCATACAGATCCTCCCGGCTGTGGACAAGCTCCCTGACCTCCTCGGTAAACCCGCCGGTAGAGATCAACCAGAAGCGGATTTCCGGCACCGGCAGGCCCTCTTCATCCTGTTGCTGCCGAAAAACCTCTGCCGCAGCCTCCAGCTTTTCTACCTGGGCAATCCCCATAGGCTTGCGAGTATACTTACATTCGCAGAGCCACACCCGTTCTTCCTCCGGATCCTTGCCGAGCACATCAAGCTGATAGGCAGGACTTGCCGAGGCCTTGACGGTCTGGGTCCTGACGTACTGAAACAGCGGCACTTCTACTTTTTCTGCCTTGCCTGATCCGGCGGAGAACCAAGCTGCGGGTAACTGTTCATGATTGAACTTGAGCATGGAGACCTCAGCCACCATTTCCAGGAATTTCCCCTTCATGGTATTGATCAGCCCCTGCTGGCTCAAATCGACCTCGTCCACTCCTTCCAGATCCTGTTCATAGACAAACTTAATAAAGCGCATCAAGCAGATATCGTTAAAGGAGTAGAACTTCTCCGCGCTCCGGTAAACCAGATCCGCTGCATACAGCTTATCGATCTTTTTGGCCACCGCCTTTTTCTCCACGCCCAGCTTGTCAGCAATGGCCTTGGTATCTACCGGCTGATTATTATAGCGGGTGAAATAGTAGATAATCTTTTTGCCCAGTTCCGTGTCATCATCCTGATTGATCAGTTCCCGGTTATTATCAAAATGAGTCCGCCAAAAACCGTAGATCTTGCCGTTTTCGATCTCGTAGCGGATAACCCGATTTATCTCCTCCTCGCTCTTGAAACTTTTCCCCGAGCACTTGGAAGTGGCCAGACTGTATAAATAATACGGGTGTCCACCGACCTGCGTGCTGGCATATAGGGCCAACTCTGGAGTAACCGTCTGCTCCGGCGACGCATAGTATTTCAGAGCGGTGTGCAGAAGTGCAGCCCCGTCCGGCACCGACAGCGGTTTTATATACATACAATCAAACCGTCCGCCCAGAGGACCGCCCATGACTGTCTTGAAAACCATAGTCACCGCAGAACCGGCCACTAACATGGGGGCCTTGCGACTCTGAGACTGCCGGTCATAGGTATTGGCGAGCCGGATGGCACCGTAGCCATCCGAACGGTCTTTGGAGTCCATCAATTCTTTAGGCATATCATAGACACAAAGCTGCATATCCTGAAACTCATCAATGATCACTGCCACCCTTGTGTCGGTAAACGAGGCCAACTCCTCAGGCTCCCGGATAAGAGCATCCCAATGGTGGAGAGCGTTTTCATCGTTGCCCCGATTATAGCGGTCAAGAAAAATTGCAGCGCGTTCCAGAGCTAGGGCACCGGCTGCGGAACCTGCCTTCAGCTTCACCAAGCATTCCAAATCAACATTTGTATTGCGGAACAGCACCGGATCCTGCTCACAGTAGGCCAGGTACTGACGATAAAAGGTGGTCGCGTATTCCAAAAGAAATTTCCTGAGCGTCCGTTTCTCCCTGGTCATCTTGAAGTAAAACGGGGCCACCTTGTACTCGGGCTTGAAAAAAACCGTGTTGACCAACCGGTCCAGAAACACGGTCTTGCCGATTCTTCGGGGCGCGATCAGGGCAGTGCTTGATGCGGCCATGCGCTGAATCGCAGCGACCCAATGATCCAGCTCGCGCAATAGTTCCACCCGGTCGGTGAATTCGTCCTCTTGGACCATTTCCTCGACCGGCCATATTTTTATATTCGACATGTTATCCCCTTGCACCGTACCCCCTTGTACCGTTGTGTTTTTCGTCAAATAGGGGAATAGAATAATTACCGCCAAAGGCCTTGAAGATATTATTAACACCCTCATAATCCGACACATACATATCCTCCCGGCAGCGGGCAAGTGCCTTGACCTCCTCGGTAAAACCGCCAGTGGAGATCAGCCAGAGCTGTATCTCCGGAACTGATAACCTTTCTTCCTCCAGCTGCTGCCTGAAGACCTGGACTGCTGCCTCCAGCTTTTCCACCTGCTTGATACCCATAGGCTGCCGGGTGTACTTGCATTCGCAGAACCAGACTTTGTCCTGTTTCTGTTCTCTGCCCAGCACATCAATTTGATAGGCAGGGCTTGCCGCCGCCTTGACAGTCTGGGTTCTGACATATTGGAACAGGG